>JAIXVM010000193.1 GCA_027482995.1 Hyphomonadaceae bacterium
CGTCCACCAGCCGGAACTCCGGCAGATATTCCTTCACGAAGATATCCGGCATGGCCGCTTCGGCGACGCGTCCCCCGCGCATGTCGATCTTCTGGACAATGTAGATCGACAGCGACCGGTCGATCACGGTGGGTCCCATGACCGCATAGAGAAGGATCAGCAGGTTTGCGGCAATCGCGGTCAGGCCGGCTTCCGTGGGCAGCAGCACCGAACGCTTCCACCAGAAAAAGCGATAGGCGCCGAGAACGAGCGCGGAGGCCAAAATGGTGTCGAGGATGCACGCATAGAGGATCACGGCGACGGATAGCGTCTGGAAATGGATCCAGTTGATCAGCAGGAACGCAAAGCCGATCGCTGCCGCCAACGCGGCAATCTCGATCAGCTTGCCCTTCAGGGATGGCGGCGCCGTTGCGGGCATCGTGTCCGTCATCGTTAGTCCTCCTGTGCGGCCTGCGCAGGCTTAATCGCCTCAGCCCTCCATTTCAACGCCGTTCAGCTGACGCTGGCGCCGTCGGCCATCCAGCGCCAGGCGCTACCATCGCTGTAGGCAAACCGCGCGCCGCCGGCCCCGTCCGTCACAAAGGCGAGGCTGCCGCCGCCCGCGGCAGAGGCAGCCGGCAGCTCGGCCAGGGTCCGGGGGGCGCTCCGGATCAGGCCTGCGACGTGCAGTTTCGTCGTCGGCGCGGACGTTCCGATGCCCACGTTTCCAGAGTTCTCGAGCAGGATTGTGCCAGATGCTCCCGCGTGCACCGTCAGCTTGTCGATGGCGCCGGTGTGATCGCGAATCTTGAACAAGCTGGTCTGGCCGGTCACGCGCCAGCGCTGGCCGGAACCAGAATTGGAAATGTCGAACCCGCCGCCGCTGTTCACATTCGTGGTCTCGATCATCAGACGGGCGTCGAGCTCCTGGCAGAGGTGCAGCCGGTTTTCAGGGTTGCTGGTGCCAATACCGAGGAAGCCCGTGCCGGCCTCGATCGTGACGGCGGCGGGCAGGGCGCCAAGATCGCTGCCCGCCTTGAAGGTCAGGTTGCCGTCCGTCGCGAGACCGATTTCCGCGCCGCCCGAAAACGCCGTCTGAAAGATCACGCTGGCGGTTTCGGTTGCGCTCGCCCGGTTGATCAGCAGGCGATGCCCTTCCCCCGTGTGAGAGAGAAGTGTCGAGTCGCCCGCCACACTGAGGGCGTGTGCGGCATCGGGCGGCGTCCCGATGCCAAGACGGGCCGTTTCGTCCAGCTGGACAGCGGCGACCCACACCCCGTCCACATGCACCGCCAGCAAGTCCTCG
Organism: Hyphomonadaceae bacterium; assembly: GCA_027482995.1. Taxonomy (GTDB): domain Bacteria; phylum Pseudomonadota; class Alphaproteobacteria; order Caulobacterales; family Hyphomonadaceae; genus Hyphomonas. The sequence goes on from JAIXVM010000193.1 coordinate 1,286, forward strand.
TCGCGGATCCAGGCACACCAGCCCGTTTTGGGCGTTTCGAATGACCATCCGCCATCCTGAAAGGCCGCCAGCTTGCCGCTTTGGCCTGCCCAGGCGCCGGTGGCACCTGAGGCCGGAATGTACCGCGCGCCCTCGGCCGCTTCCGGCGGAGAGGCGAGGGAACGGCTTTCGGCGCAAATCTGCACCAGCGCGTCGAGGCGGCGGGTATTGTCGTTCACGGTCACGTGCTTCTGGGCCTGGTTGGGCAAGAGGTAGTCGAGCGCGAGGTTGGGTGTCTGGGTCATGATTTCAGCTCCGGAGTCGTTACGGCCTGAAATCTTACGTTGTCGGGCGACCCGGGCGGGTTCGCGCAGACCCGATTCCGCCATGATTTTGCTCAACCTGTTGGGGCCACTGGAAAAAATCTTTCACATGACGGTTGTAAGGCGCTGTTTCTTGGGGATAGGCACTGAGTTGTGCAACGTGTTTACGTGACAGCAGGGCGGGTGACGCACAGATGCGCGTCTGTTTGTGCTGGACAGTGCACCTGCCGGTACGTGCAGGTCGAGGTTCAGCTTGCGGAAGTCTCCCGCCGGCGTTTTCGGGGAGTTTGAATGACGCTCGTACCAGTCATCATGTGCGGCGGCGCCGGCAGCCGCCTCTGGCCCCGTTCGCGCTCTGCCACGCCGAAACAGTTTCTCAGCCTTGTCGGCGCCGATACAATGCTGGCCGCAACGGCCGCGCGGCTACACCATGCCGACATTGGCGTTTCGCTGGCGGCTCCGGTGGTCATCTGCGGTGCCGGACAGGAAGGGCTTGTCCAGCGAGATCTCGCCGCCGCCGGACGCCCGGCCGGCCGGATCGTGATCGAGCCTTTTGGACGCAACACGGCGGCGGTCGCGGCCGTCGCAGCGCTCGAAGCCTTCGCGCTCGACAAGGACGCGCTGGTGCTTCTGCTGCCTGCGGATCATCACATTGCGGATGTGGACGGGTTCTGGCGCGGTGTCGGCGCGGGCCTGGACGCAGCGCGGGATGGCTATCTCGTCACGCTCGGCATCGATGCCACGGGCCCGGATACGGGCTACGGCTACATCCGCCGGGGCGACGTCCTTTCGCCGGGCGTCTTCCGCGTCAACGCGTTCAAGGAGAAACCCGACGCCGAAACGGCGCAGGCCTACCTTGCCACAGGCGAGTATGACTGGAATGCTGGCATCTTCCTGTTTCGCGCCGATGCGATGATTGCAGCCTTCGAGACCCACGCGCCTGCCATTCTGGCCCATTGCCGGGATGCGCTCGCGCGCGCGGCAATAGAGGGCGTGCTGACGCGCCTCGATGCCGGCGCGTTTCACGATTGCCCATCCGAGCCTGTCGATATTGCCATCATGGAAAAGGCCGGCCGCGTAGCAGTTGTGGCGCCGGTCCGCGCGGGCTGGAACGATGTCGGCTCCTGGGACGCGATTGCAGACCTCCGAAAGGCCGGCGCCGGGTCTGCCGCGCCGCCGGAGCGGGTGATTGCGCTCAACTGCGAGAACTGCCTCATCGAGTCAGATGGTCCGCTGGTCGCCGCAATCGGCCTGGAAGACCTCGTCATCGTTGCGACGGCGGACGCCGTTCTGATCACCCGGCGGGGCATGACCCAGGACGTCAAAACCATCGTCAACGCACTGAAGTCGCAGGGTCGCAAAGACCTGCTATAGACTTGGAGCGTGAGGTATCGGCCAGCAATCTGTGCGGCCGGGAAGGGAGATCGAAGTGCGGAAAGTCATCGTTACCGGAGGCGCTGGATTTATCGGTTCGGCGCTTGTTCGCCACCTGGTCTCCGAGACGACAGCCGACATCGTCGTCATCGACCGGCTATCCTATGCGGCCAGCCGCGCAACGCTGATTCCGCTCGAGGCGACGGGCCGGGCGCGCCTGATCGTTGAGGACATCCGCAACGCCGCCGCCATGACGGCCATCATTGCGCAGGAGCGTCCTGACCACGTCTTTCATCTGGCCGCGGAAACGCATGTCGACCGCTCGATCTCTGGTCCGGCAGACTTTCTGGAAACCAACGTCACCGGCACCTTCAACCTGCTGCAGGCCGCTCGCGCGTATTGGAACGCTCTGTCTGGCGCGGAGCGCGCGGCCTTCCGGTTCGTCCATGTGTCCACGGATGAAGTCTACGGATCGCTTGGCGCCGAGGGGCAGTTCAACGAGGCGACGCCCTATGATCCCTCGTCGCCTTATTCGGCGTCAAAAGCCGCCTCGGACCATTTCGCCAAAGCCTGGCACCGGACCTACGGCCTGCCGGTCATCATCTCCAACTGCTCGAACAATTACGGACCCTACCAGTTTCCGGAAAAGCTGATTCCGCTCGTCACGCTCAACGCGCTGGACGGAAAGCCGCTGCCGGTTTTCGGCAAGGGCGACAATGTCCGCGACTGGTTGATGGTCGATGATCACGCCCGCGCGCTCGTGCGAATTGCGGCCGCAGGCCGGCTGGGGGAGACCTATGTGGTCGGCGGGCGCAATGAGCGCACCAACCTTCAGGTCGTTGAAACGATTTGCGATGTTCTCGACCGGCTGGTTCCGGCGCCGGCGCCGCGGCGCGGCCTTATCACCTTCGTGCCAGACCGGCCGGGCCACGACTTTCGGTACGCGATCGATGCGGCACGCCTCGAAACAGAGCTCGGCTGGAAAGCGAAAGAGACCTTCGAGACGGGACTCGAGAAAACCATTCGCTGGTACCTCGACAATCAGGATTGGTGGCAGCCCTTGAGGCGTCACGTCTATGCAGGCGAACGCCTCGGGCTTGAGGAGCCAACGGCGACCTGATGGGTCGCATCAGTCGCAACTTCGGCGGCAGCGGCGAAATTCTGCCGTATTCCGGCGAGACGACGCAGGTCTGAAAAGAAAACAAAAAAGCAGGGAACGGAACGGCATGAAGGGCATCATTCTCGCAGGCGGACGCGGTATGCGCCTGCACCCGATTACGCGCGGGGTCTCCAAGCAGCTCCTTCCCGTTTACGACAAGCCGATGATCTTTCACCCCGTGACCACGCTCATGCTGGCCGGTATCCGCGACATCCTGATCATCTGCATGCCGGACTCCCTTGATGCCTACCGGCGTCTGCTGGGCGACGGCAAGGATTGGGGGATGAACTTCGACTATGCCGTGCAGCCCGAAGCCAAGGGACTCGCGGAGGCCTATATCATTGGCGCTAACTATGTGGGCGACGAGCCAAGCGCGCTCGCGCTCGGCGACAACATGTTCTACGGCGCAGGCCTTCGCGGCGACCTCGAGCGTGCGGGCCAGCACACGACGGGCGCGCAGGTCTTTGCCTTTCAGGTCCAGAACCCGTCTGAATTCGGAATCGTCGAGATCGATGCATCGAACCGGGCTATCTCGATCGAGGAAAAGCCGCAGAAGCCCAGGAGCAACTGGGCCGTTACCGGGCTGTACTTCTATGACAGTGATGTCGTGGAGATTGCCAGATCGGTGAAACCCTCCGCACGCGGAGAACTTGAAATCACCTCTGTCAACGAAGCCTACCTCAAGGCTGGGCGGCTGCAGGTCAACAAGCTGGCGCGCGGCACGGCCTGGTTGGATGCCGGTACGTTTGACGGCCTGATCCAGGCGTCCCAGTTTGTCCAGACCATCGAAAAGCGTCAGGGCCACAAGGTTGCCTGCCCGGAGGAAGTGGCCTGGCGCTGCGGTTTTATCGACAACGCCCAGCTTGAGCGGCTCGCAGATGGATACCGCAACGAATACGGGGCGTATCTTCGCGGCGTTCTGGGTATGCCGAGCGACTAGACTTGAATTAAGCTGCGGCGTTCAGGGGGCCGGCCGGACGTGCACGCGCCGCTGGCTCATCCGCCACGGGTTCCAGGCCATGGATCGCAAAACGTGTCCCATCACGCCCGGCCGCCGGCGCGTGCGCCATTCCGGGGAAGTCCGCATACGGATCGATCCGGCAAGCCCGTCGCGGATTCCCCGCAACATGGGAACGAAACGCGGCGTGAAGCTGTTGCGTGCCAGCACATACAAGGTCAGCGCCACATGGCCCGGAAGCGTCAGTGCCATCAGGCCGAGCGGCATGTTCTTCACGTAGGTCCAGATGCGGTTGCGGGTGCCGTGATAGGTGGAGAAGGGGCTCGCACGCCCGGAAATGGCACTGCCGGCATGGTCGATCACGGCGTCAGGCACGAAGCGGCAATCTTCACCCAGCAGCTGCAGGCGAAAGCCGAGATCGACGTCCTCGCAATAGCAGAAGAAGCGTTCGTCATAGCCGCCGGCGGCGCGAAACAGCGCGGCGTCATAGATCGCGCTCGCGCCGCAGGCGCTGAAACAGAAGCCCGGCCCCGGCAATTCCCGCGCGGCCCGGCCGAACCCGCCGCGCCACGGAAAGCCGAACAGAAGGTAGGCGTCGCCCGCGCCGTCGAGCACGTTGCGGTCGCTGAGGTCGAACTGGGCGCAGGCGAAGGTCCGGCAATCGGGATACTTGCTCATCGCGCGGTTGAGCGCCTCCAGCCAATCCGGCGCCGCGCGGGCATCGGGGTTGAGCAGAGCCAGCCATTGGCCATTCGCGAGCTTGGCGGCCTGGTTGTTGGCCTCGGCAAAGCCAGCATTGCGGCTGTTGCGAACAAGCTGAGCGCTCGGCATGGCCGAAAGGTCGAGCGTATCGGCGGACCCGTCGTGCGATGCGTTGTCGATGACGATCAGCTCAAAATCCTGAACGGTTTGCTGCGCCAAGGAATCGACCGCCTGCTGAAGGTAATCAGCGGCGTTGTAGTTGACGATGATGACGCTGAACTTGGGCGTCGGGGAGGGGGCAGGATCGGTCGTTACGGCCATTCTGGATATCCCCACATGCGTTCCCCAGCCGTTGGTTTAGGCTTGCCCGTCCAAGGGTTCAACCCTTGGCGGGCACCGCGCCGGGCCGCCTTGAGGTTCAGCGAATTGTGACTTCAGCGGCCTCAAATCTTTACATACCGCGCCTTTACGGCCTGCGTTTTGCAATGCAATAAACCCTTGAACGCAGAAATCGTAGCCCCCATATTCTCAACGTGAGCAAAACTGCTCATGCCAGACTCCGGAGTTTGCCTCCCTTGTTGCTCACGATGTTGAAGGCCAAGCTGCACGCGGCCACCGTCACCCAGTGCGATCTGTATTACGAAGGTTCGGTCTCGATCGACCAGGACCTGCTGGACGCGTCCGGTATCCTGCCGAACGAGCAGGTGGATATCTGGAACGTGACCAACGGCAACCGGATCCAGACCTATGCTTTGGAAGCCCCTCGCGGTTCGCGCACGATCGGCATCAATGGCGCGGCTGCCCGTCACTTTGCGGTCGGCGACAACGTGATCATCGCCGCCTTCTGCGGTGTCGAAGCTGCCGAAGCCCGTCAGCACGCGCCGACCGTCATCCTGCTTGGCGCTGGCAACGAGGTCAAACGTCCCGTCTGAACGGGGCGGGCCGGCCCAGGCCCGCCTTACAAAGGTTCCACAGCCGCCGGTTCGGGTGCGTCGAGCGCCAGCCAGTCGCGTTGCGGCAGGCCAAGCGTCAGATCAAGATACATCGACGTGATCGACCAGAATCGCTTTGACCTTGCGTTCGCGAGCACAACGATCCCTGAATTGCGTTCCGGCACCAGCATGATCTGCGCGCCATAGCCGTCCACCGAGCCACCATGCGCCACCACGGTGTGGCCGGCATAGTCATAGACGCGCCACCCATAGGCATATTGCGAGCCGCGAAGCTCGGGCAGGGCGCTGCGCATCCGCAGGGTCTCGGTCGGCGTGCTCACCTGCGGCGCGTGGATGAGGTCCAGCACGTCGGGCGGCAGAACCTCCGGCATGTTGCCGAGCTGCGCTTTCAGCCAGAGCGACATGTCCGTGATGGACGCGTTCACGCCTCCGGCCGCCGGCGTTGCGTAGTAAGGCAACTTCACCTCGATCCGCGTCCAGGGATTGGGCGGCAATGAGATGTCCGCCTGGCGCTTGCGGCTGTGCGGGCGAGCCCAGTTGCCACTCTGGACCAGCGCGTCCAGACCATAGGTTGCCGTCTTCATGCCGAGCGGCTTGAACAGCCGTGCTTCGACCAGTTCATGGAATGAGGCGTCATAGGCCGCCGCCAGCGCCCGGCCGCTGAGATCATACGTGACGTTCTGATAGGCATAGCAATCGGACACGGCGCAGGTCGGTTTCACCTTGCGATATTCGGGCAGGATCGCCTCGGGCGGCGTGCCGGCCTCCAGCAGGTTGTCATAGGCATTGGGCGGTAGGCCCGTCCGGTGGCTCAGGATATCGGCCAGCGACAGCGATTTTTCTCCGCCCTTTGGCAAGGCGAGTTCGGGGGCAAAACCGGTGACGGGCGCATCGAGCGAAAGCCTGCCTTCTGACACGGCGAGGCCCACCATGCTGGACGCGAAACCCTTGGACAGCGAGGCGATGCGGAACAGCGTGTGCGGGTCCACCGGTTCACCGCTGCCGGCTTCGGTCTCGCCATAGGTGCGCACAAACGTGACTTCGCCGTTGCGCACCACCGCCACCGCGAGCCCGACGAAATCCCCGGTGCCCATCGCTTTCCGGAGGTTTGCCTCGAGCCGCAAAGGCTGAACCTCGGCGATGATCACGGGCGACGCGATCTGCGCCAGCGCCGCGCGCTGAAGACCGCCTGCATGCGCCGTGAAGGGAAGAAACCCGAGAAGTCCGGCGGCCACGAGGCGGGTCAAGGCTTTGTGCATTTGAACCAACCGCTCCCGTTCGAGTCTCGAGAACCGGTTAGAATCGAGTGCGGCCGTTCTGTCCAGTCCGCGCGGAGCCTTGCAGTCCGGCCCGGATCAGACGCTGGCCGTCGCGCCCGATTTCAGAGTGGCCATGACGTCTGCGATGATCTCGATGGAGCGGCGGCGCTTGTCCTGATCATAGGTGTCCGACACGATCATCAGCTCGTCGGCCTGCGTGCGCTCGAGCAGCGCGATGATCCCTTTACGGACGGTTTCGGCGCTGCCGACGATGCTGAAGTTCAGCATGTGCGAGGCCTGCGCCTTTTCCTGCGGCGTCCAGTAGGTGTCGATGTCGTCGATCGGTGGCTGGGTCAGCTTGCGCTGTCCGCGCACGAGGTTCGCAAAGCTCATCTGCTGCGTGGTCGCGAGGTATTTCGCTTCCGCATCCGTGTCGGCGGCAATGATGTTCACGCCGATCAGCGCATACGGCTTCGGTTGCTGTTTCGAAGGCCGGAAGCTGCCGCGATAGATCGCCAGCGCCTGATCCAGCATCTGCGGCGCGAAGTGAGACGCAAAGCCGAACGGGAATCCGTAAGCCGCCGCCATCTGCGCACCAAAAAGGCTGGAGCCGAGGATCCAGATCGGCACATTGGCGTTCGATCCGGGCACGGCCTCGATCCGCTGGCCCTGTGCGACCGGGCCTAGCCAGGCCTGCAGCTCCAGGACGTCGTCCTGGAAATGTTCGGAGGCGGACGGATCGCGCCGCAGCGCGCGCAACGTCAGTTGATCCGTGCCCGGCGCGCGGCCAAGGCCGAGGTCGATCCGCCCGGGATAGAGCGCATCGAGCGTGCCGAACTGTTCGGCGATCACATAGGGGGCATGGTTGGGCAGCATGATGCCGCCTGCGCCAACCCGGATCGTTTTCGTGCCGGCGGCTATATGGCTGATCACGATGGCGGTCGCGGCGGTCGTCACGGTCGGCATGTTGTGATGCTCGGCCACCCAGAAGCGCGTGTACCCGAGCGCCTCGGCGTGCTGTGCCAGCCTGCGGGCATCGTTCAGGGCGTCCGTCCGCGTAAAACCTTCGCGCACGCGCCCGAGTTCGAGGATGGACAGCTGTACCAAATCGCAATTCCTTTTGTACTTTGCGCAGACCCATTCCAAGCATGTCGGGATCGAAGGCGCTTGCCAATAGCCAACTGGATTTACATGCGGCGGTCTGGCATTTCCGCGCAAGCTGGGTAGAAGCGACCGATGCTCAAGGCGATCTGGCTAAGTGCACTGATATGGGTCTCGACTGCGGCGTCGTTGGCGGCCGCTGCCGACATCGTGGCGTGCCCAATTGTTCCTCCGCTTCGCTCGGTGTCGATTCCTATCTCCGACGGCAACATAGAACTGTTCAAGACGCGCGTGCTCGCATTCGAGAATGAGTTGGGGATGTACAGTAACGGTACGTGGAGCCCGCGAGAACAAGACGGAAGCGGCCAGACGATCTTATTTGAAAGTCCTGAAGCCAACTTTGTATTGTATATTTCCATCCTAAGCGACCGCAACATCGCGTGGGCTAGAATGTACGAAACCTGTTATGGAGGGCCAGCCGAAGCATGGCCACTTTATTGGAACAGACTGTTGCATTTCGTTGACGAAGAAACACATCTCCGCGCTCGCTGAGCGGTAAAGCCTCTGGCTCAAAGCCCCGCCGGCTTGGCCAATCCCCTGGATGACAAACAGATCGCCTTGAACCGCGCGCCCATGTCTGCCGGATCGATCAGCTTGCGGGCGGCTTCGAAAACCTGATCCGCCGTGTCTGGATTGGCGGCCACGAGCTGGTTCAGCCGCGCTTGCGCGCCGAGGCCCAGCAGGAACATGCCCTGCGGTGTCGGCCCCGCCACATCAAGGCCAGCTGCCGCCGCGAGCCGGGCGAGCCGGCCAAAATCCACATCGACCGTCAGGTCGCAGAGACCCGGTGCGTCCAGCGGCGCGGTCTGCCGTCCGTCCCGGTAGGCGCGCAGCGTGTCTCCCGGCGCGCGGTCGTCGGGCCCGTAATCGATGAAAAGCGCCCGCACGGGCGAGGCGCGCGTCACGAGGTCTGCGACCAGCAAGTCGAGGCCTGTCTGGACCTCCACCACGTCGCCCGTGAGCGCCGTGCCCGCCGGCGGCCTTGGCTCGTCAGCGGCAAGGCCGAAGGCGAGCTGGCGATCGTCCGTCAGGCCGACGACGCATTCGCGCCAGTCACCGCCGGACCGGCGGAATTGCCGGGCGGGCAGGCAATCGAGATACTCATTGCCGACGATCAGCGCAGGGCCCGCCGGAGCCGCCGCCAGAGTGTTCGCGAACACAGGTCTCAGCGGCGCGAACACCTCGGCGAGCGCAGCGCGCAGCACGGGGCTCGGCTCCACGAACACAAGCTGGAGCGCCTTCAGGAACGCTTCGCCGCCCGCGACTCCCGCGACGCGCAGGGCATCCAGCATCAGCTGGCCGCGCCCGGGTCCGATCTCGACCAGCTGGAAATGTTCCGGCGCGCCAAGGCCCCGCCATTCGTGCACGAGCCAGATGCCGATCAGTTCGCCGAATATCTGGCTCGTTTCTGGGGCCGTCGTGAAGTCGCGGCCAAGGCCGGGCCGGGTGGTATAGTAACCGGCCTGCGGATCATGCAGCGCAATCTGCATGAAGGTTGAAAGCGGAATGGGCCCGCCTGTTTCAATCAGGCTGACCAGCCGGTCCGTCAGGCTTGTCTCGGTGGTCTGCAAGGCGCGTGTCAGCCGATCAGGACGCGGCAGGCGCAGGGCGCTTCAGCGCGTTCCAGATCAGCCACGCGCCGCCAAGCCACATCGGGATCGACAGCAGCATGCCCATGGTCAGCCATCCCGGCAGGCCGCTGACGAACGCGTCCGGCTCACGGAAGTTCTCCGCGACCGACCGGCCCACGCCGTACATGATCAGGAACAGGCCGGCGATCAGGCCGGGCCGCTTCAGCGCGCCGAACTTCCAGATCAGCAGCGACAGAACGATCAGCGGCAGCCAGCCTTCGAGCACGGACTCGTAAAGCTGGCTCGGATGGCGCGCGACTTCGTCGCCGCGGTACACCCAGTCGCCTGCGGCCCAGTCATAGGCCGGCGGCGTTGAGCCCGGCACATAGCCTTCCGGAAACACCATGCCGATCGGCGCATCGGTCGGCCGGCCGTAGAGTTCGGCATTGGTGAAGTTCGCGATCCGGACCAGGCCAATGCCGATCGGCGCCGTGACACCCGCAATATCGCCGACCGAAAGCAGGTTCACGCCGCGCTTGGCGGCAAAGAACCAGAGCACGATCGCGACACCCAGGATGCCGCCATGGAAGGCCATGCCGCCATCCCAGATTCGCAGGACGGTCAGCGGATCGGCCGCCAGAACGTCCATCTGGTAGGGCACCATGTAGAAAAGGATGTAGCCGAGCCGGCCGCCCAGGATGATGCCGATGATGATCCAGAACATCAGGTCATCGAACGCATCCTTGCCGAGCGGAGCCTCGCCGCCGAACAGGGCCGGGCGGTTCAGGATCTGCATGCCGTACCACCAGGCGCCGCCAATCCCGGCGATATAGCCGAGCGCATACCAGCGCAGATGGAACTCGCCGAGGCCGATGAAGCCGAAGTCGATGGAGAGAAGCGCCGGGCTCCATTCGGGGAAGCTCAGCGACGCGTGGACAAGGTAAACGCTGAGCGAGGCGAGGAGGTCAGTCATGCGGCGTCTTTTCCCTGTCTGTCGGCGTCCCTATCTGATAGGCGAGCCGGAACACCCGGCGCGAAGGAGTAGCCGCATGGCCAGCACAAATCCACTGCTCGATGACATTGCGAGCCTGATGACCGGCGCGCTCGGCGCCGCTCGCGCGGCAGGCGAGGAAGCCAAGACCGCGGCGCAGGCCCGCGTGCGCGCCCTGATTGCCGACATGGACCTCGCAGGCCGCGATGAAGTGGAAGCCCTGAAGGCCATTGCCACCGCCGCTCTGGACCGTGTGGAGACCCTCGAAGCGCGCCTCGCCGCACTGGAAGCGGCCCAGGCAAATTCCCCCAAATCCTGAAACCCGGCTGCATATCCCGGTGGACAAGCGGCGAGCCGGCCGATTTGTTCGGTATTGGATTTGTCACACGAATCCGGCACCACTTCCGGGATGCCGTCACGGAGGCCTCTGAATGAGCCTTGAACTCGAGCGTAGCCAGGACTTCGACATCGACCCCCTCGATATCGTGGAAGTGGTACTGGAAGCTGCCAACTGGCCCTATGAGCGCGACGAGGAAGGCACCCTTCAGGTCGTCGCCGAAACCCGCTGGGGCGACATGGGCGCCCTGTTCGCCTACCGCCCAGAGCCCTCAGCGATCCATTTCTCCTTGACGCTGGACGTGAAAGCGATGGCCGCCAAGCGCAGCGCCATCGCCGAACTGGTGATGCTCGCGAACGAACGCCTCTGGATCGGTCACTTCGATTTCTGGTCGGACGACGGCGTGATCATCTTCCGCTACACCTTCTCGCTCGAGGGCCGGGACGAAGTCTCGCAAGGCGAAATCCATTCGGTGATCCTCGCCGCCGTTGCGGCCGCAGACCGGTTCATGCCCGCGTTCAACTTCCTTGTTTGGGCCGGAAAATCGCCGCGTGAGGCGATTGACGCGGTGATGTTCGAAACCCACGGCGAAGCCTGAGACCGGGATGGCCGCTGCGCCGCCGTCCATCGTTCTCATAGGCGCCGGCCGCATGGGCGCCGCGCTTGCGCGTGGCTGGCTGAACGGCAAGCCGAAGCGCAAGATTGCGATTGTCGAACCGAGGCCGTCGGACGAGATTTCCGCGTGGGCCGAAGCAGGCAAGATCGTGCTCAACCCCAAACCATCGCCCGCCGCGATTGTCGTGCTGGCGGTGAAACCACAGCAGTTCGCCTCGATCTCTGAAACGGCCCTCGGCTATACCGGCCCCAAAACGCTGGCCGTCTCGATCATGGCCGGTGTGCGGATCGCGCAAATCGCCCGGCGTCTCGATACGCAGCGCGTCATCCGCGCCATGCCCAACACGCCGGGGTCGATCGGGCAGGGCATCACGGTGTTTTCCGCGCCCGCCGGTCTGGCGGCGGACGACCTCGAATCGGCGCGGGCTCTGCTCGCGCCGCTCGGCGATGTCGAAGGGCCGGTGGACGAGACTCTGATGTCGGCAGTGACCGCGCTTTCGGGCAGTGGTCCCGCTTACCTGTTCCTGCTGGCCGAGACGATGGCGGAGGCCGGCGAGTCCGAAGGCCTGCCGCGCGCGCTGGCGCAGCGCTTGGCCCGGCGCACGGTCGAAGGCGCAGCGGCCCTGATGGCGGCGAGCGGCGACGACCCCGAAGCCCTGCGCCGCGCCGTGACCTCACCCGGCGGCACCACTCAGGCAGCCCTTGACATCCTGATGGACACGGGTGGGATGCCCCGGTTGTTGAGAGACGCTGTCCGGGCTGCCGCCGCCCGAGACCGGCAACTGTCCAAAGAGGCGGACTGAACCCGGGAGGCCCGCTGTGGCGGCTGCTGAAAAGATCATCGAAAAGGGGCTGAAAGCCGCCCTGGACCTGGCCGCGACCCGCGCCTGGTCGGATATTCCGCTGGCGGACATCGCCGCGAAGGCGAAGCTGTCCCTGTCCGACTTCCACGGTGTCGCGTCCCGCGAAGATCTGGTTGAAGCCCTCGACGCGCATTTCGACAAGGCCATGTCCGCCGAAGGCGTGCCGGATGAAACCTCCGCCCGCGAGCGCCTGTTCGACGTGATCATGCTGCGCTTCGAAGCGATGGAGCCGCACCGCGAAGGTATTCTCGAGATCACGAAATTCCGCGAAACCTCGATTTACCATCTCTCCCGGCTGCCGAATCACCGCCATGCCAGCGCCGCCTGGGCGCTTGCCTCTGCCGGGCTCGACAATGACACCGGCGCGCCCGCCAGCCTGAAGCGCATCGCCATTGCACTCGTCATTGCGCAGGCCGAACGCGCCTGGCGCAAGGAAACCAGCGGCGATTTCGCGCTCACCATGGCCGCCCTCGACAAAGGCCTGCGCCGCGCCGAGGAGCGTCTTGGCCAGTTCCGGAAACTCACAGGCCGCCGGACCGCGGCAGCCCGCAAAACGGAAGAGGCCGCCTCGTGAGCCGCCCCGGACTCGACACGCATCCGCTCGAGCTCAAGCCCGACTGGTTCAACAC
>JAIXVM010000232.1 GCA_027482995.1 Hyphomonadaceae bacterium
CACCAATCGCGAACTCGTGCTCGAAGGCAACGAACCCGGGCTCGATCAGGAAGCAGACATCGAGGACGTGAAGTCCCGCAATGCGGCCCGGTTGCATCTTGGCCGCGCCGATGTCTGGCTGCCGAAACTGATCGAGGAAGGCGGCTCGCGCGACCGGGGCGAAACACCGATCCTCAATGGCCCCCCGCCGGAAGAGCCGGACGAACTTGCCAAGTATGTGTTCCTGACGCGCATCACCAAGGCAGGCACCGACGCCTTCGTCACGGAGCTGGATGAGGCCGTATCAGGCCGCCGCAGCGCATCGGTTCTTCTGTTCGTGCACGGATTCAATACGCCGTTCGATGATGCGCTGATCCGGTCCGCCCAGCTGTCGGTCGACTTGTCGCGGCGCGGCGCATTCGATGCCGGTGCACCGATGCTGTTCAGCTGGCCATCCGCGGGCAAGGTGTCACTCGATGATTATCGCGGCGATCAGGCGCGGTCGCTCGAGGCAGCCCCCTATCTGGAAGAATTCCTCGATCTGATCACCGACAATCCGAAGATCGAGCGGATCAACATCGTCGCCCACTCGATGGGCAACCGGATCCTGACAGAGGCGCTCGAGTCCTACGCCAAGGACTATCTTGAACGGCACGGCCGCGATGATCTCGAGTTCCGGATCATTCTTGTTGCGGCCGATGTGGACCGTGACATCTTTGAAGCCACGACCGGCGTTCTCGATAACCTGCAGGCCAACGTGACCATCTACACGTCTGATGCCGACCGGGCGTTGCATGTGTCGGAGATCGTCAACAGCAAGCTGCGGCTCGGCGATACCAATGGCGACAAGCCCTTCATCCGCGCGGACCCTTTTTACGAGACGGTGGACGCCACCGGCATCGCCACGGAACTGTTTGGCCTTGGTCACAACTACTATTCGGACAACCCGTTCATTCTCGGCGACATCCACTGCGCGATGGCCGAGGCGAATCCGGAACTTCGGGCACTCGAGCGCCGCCGCTATGGCAGCACGCCGGATGGCTCAGAGTATTTCCGCATCAACGCCAAGATCGATCCAAGCGAGGAGGAATGCTCGCTCTTCCGGGACGCGTTTCCGTTGACGAACGTGAGCCAGGCGCCGGAAGCCGTTGTCGAACCCGCGGCCGCACCCGCTCCGCCTCTGACGCGCAGTCAGCCATTGCCGGAAGTCGAGGAAGCGCCGCCGCCGCCCGCGATTGTTGGGTCCAGTCCGCCACCGGCGCCGCCACCTCCGCCGCCTGTTTCAGAGCCGCCTCCGCCTCCGCCGCCGCCCCCGCCTGTCATGGAATCTGGTCCTGAACTTCCTCAGCCGGCCGAGATCGTTCTCTACGTTCCGGATCGTGAGGCGTTCGATGCGAGCGTGCTGGCTGAACAGCTGCGCCCGGCGCTGACCGAGGCGGCGCCTGTCCTGATCGAGATCAGTGCTTACACCAACGGTGTGGGGGAGCGCGCCGACAATCTCGCGCTCAGTCAGCGCTGGGCCAACGCGCTACGCAACCGTCTCATCAGTGAAGGGTTCGCAGCGGGTATCGTATCGGCGGTGGGCTACGGCGAAGACATGCCTGACACGGACGATCCCGATGCCTTGGAGAACCAGCGGATCGTGGTGTTCATCCGCTACCAATAAGGACGGCCAGAGCAAATTCCGCTCAAGTGGGTACCGGTTGAGCGAAAGAATTTGCGACAGATCAAAAAGCTAGAGCACGCGATCTGATTCCATCAGATCGCGCTTTGCTCTAGCTCGCCGCGCGCAGCATCCAGGCCGTCTTCTCGGCGATCTGTGCGCGCTGCGTGAACAGATCGACGGTCACCGGGTCGTTGTTCTTCTCGGCGACCTTGATGCCGGCCTTGGCCGCCTTGCTGACCGCTTCATGGCCAGATGCGAGGTGCTTGACCATCTCGGCGGCCTCCGGAACGCCGTTATCGGGCTTGATTGTCGCGTGTTCGAGCATTTCACCCGACGAACCGGGCGCGAAATGGCCGAGCGCGCGGATGCGTTCGGCAATCAGGTCGAGGGCCAGCCAGAGCTCGTTGTACTGCGCCATGAACATGGTGTGCAGTTCATTGAAACGCGGGCCGGTCACGTTCCAGTGGTAGCCATGTGTCTTCGTGTAGAGCGCGTAAGTCTCGCTCAGAAGCACCTTCAGGGCTTCGGCGGAGGATTTACGGGCGGCGTCGGTCAGTCCGATATCGATGGACATGTCTGGCATCCTTTCAGGGGCGTTGGCATTACCGGAATATGGGACTCCCGGCGGCGCCGTTCAAATCCGAAACGCGGCTTTGTCCGATTGGTTCCGTCTATGTCAGGCTGGCGCAGAAGCGCTGGATCCGCACCAGCGCCTCCTTCAAGGCCGCGTCCGAGGTGGCGTAGGAGATACGGAACGTGCCCGGCAGGCCGAAGGCTTCGCCAAAAACGATGGCCACTTTCTCGCTGACCAGCAGTTCGCTTGCAAAGGTCTTGTCCGAGTCGATGAGTGTGCCCGAGGGCGCCGTCTTGCCGATCGTCCCGGCGCAGGACGGATAGACGTAGAACGCGCCTTCCGGTTTCGGGCAGTGCAGCCCGGCCGCCTGGTTGAGACCTTCGACCATGAAGTTGCGGCGGGCCTGATAGGCAGCGCGGAAGCCGGGCAGGAAGTCCTGCGTGCCGTTGAGGGCTTCGACGCTGGCCCACTGGCTGATGGAGCAGGGGTTCGATGTGGACTGGTCCATCACCTTGCGCATCGCCCCGATCAGCTTCTCCGGCCCCGCCGCATAGCCGATCCGCCAGCCCGTCATGGCATAGGCCTTCGACACGCCGTTCATCGTCAGTGTACGGTCATAGAGCGCCGGCTCGACCTGCGCGATGGTCGAGTATTCGAAGCCGTCATAGACGAGGTGTTCATACATGTCGTCGGTCAGTACCCAGACGTGCGGGTGGCGCAGCAGCACGTTTGCCAGGGCCTTCAGTTCGGCGCGCGTGTAGGCCGCGCCGGTCGGGTTCGACGGCGAGTTGAGGATCAGCCATTTCGTGCGCGGCGTGATCGCGGCCTCAAGCTGCTCCGCCGTAAGTTTGTAATTGGCATTCGGACCGCAGATGACGGTAACCGGCGTGGCGCCCGCGAGCAGCACCATCTCGGGATAGCTCACCCAGAATGGCGCGGGGATCACCACCTCGTCACCCGGGTTCAGCGTCGCCATGAAGGCATTGAAGATCACCGCCTTGCCGCCCGGCGAGACGTTCACTTGCGACGGCTTGTAGGCAAGGCCGTTTTCGCGCGCGAACTTTCCGCAGATCGCTTCCTTCAGTTCCGGAATGCCGTCTGACGGCGTGTATTTCGTCTTGCCTTCGCGGATCGCGCGGATGGCGGCTTCCTTGATGTTCTCCGGCGTATCGAAATCCGGCTCGCCGGCGCCGAGACCGATCACGTCCTCTCCGGCGCGCTTCATCTCGTTCGCCTTGGTGGTCACCGCGATCGTCGCGGAGGGCTTCACGCGGGAGATGGCATCGGAAAGCTGGATGTCGGCGGCCATGGGCGGCGGGTCCTTGTGCAGGGGGAAGGCGGCGCACGCATACCGGTGCGGGCAGGGCTTCGCAAGCCACTGCCGGTCGTCTGCCGCGGCGCGCATGGTTTCCCGGGGGTTTCAGCCAAGGGCGCAAGTTTCACGCAAGCTTTCGCCCAAACGTAAATTTTCAGGCGCATTTCCTTCATCGGGGCGGGGACTTCGGGCCATTGGGCAGGCTGGGAGGTCGAAATGATCGGTGCGATATGGAAAGTGCGCCTCGACGCGGCTTGCAGCGCAGTCGCGCGCGATGCCAGCGATATGGCGCGCCAGATGCGGCATTTCATTGCCAGCCTGGATACGACCGAGCGTATGGTCCTGATCGGGCTGGCGCTGATCGGCGCGTTTTACTTGCTGCTGGACCAGTTTCACGCGGGCGACGACGCCAGGCCGGCCAATGGCCGGTTCGCCGGGATCATGTTCGCCTTGACCGCGATCGCTGCCGGCCTCGGCTGGGCAATCTCGGGCCGGAATGCCTGACGCCCTTCCAGCGCCCGCCCCGGTCGACTATCTCTGAGGCATGAGCGAGAATCAGGCTGGCGCCGCGCCTCTGCGCGGGGTCGATGTCATCAAGGATAACCTGTCACGGCTGCCGCCCAAGCCGGGCGTGTATCGCATGTTCGGCGATGCCGACGAGGTCCTGTATGTGGGCAAGGCCCGCGACCTGAAGGCCCGTGTCTCGAACTATGTCCGCCTCGGCGGCCATACGCAGCGCATCGCGCGCATGATCCTGCAGACGCGGCGGATGGAATTCGTCGTCACCGAAAGCGAGACAGAGGCGCTGCTGCTTGAGGCGAGCCTCGTCAAATCCCTGAAGCCGCGCTTCAACGTGCTGCTGCGGGACGACAAGTCGTTTCCCTACATTCTCATCCGCCGCAACCACGAGGCGCCGCAGATCAAGAAGTATCGCGGCTCGAAGCAGGACGAGGGCGACTATTTCGGCCCCTTCGCCAGCGCCGGCGCCGTGATGCGCACCCTCGACACGTTGCAGAAAGCCTTCTTGCTGCGCACCTGCGAGGACAGCGTCTATTCCGCCCGCACGCGCCCCTGCATGCTGCACCAGATCAAGCGCTGCGCCGCGCCGTGCGTGGGTTTGATTTCACAGGCTGATTATACCGAACTCGCCAACGAGGCCGCTGACTTCCTGAGAGGGAAGGGCGCGGACCTTCAGAAGCGGCTCGCCACTGAAATGGAAGCCGCTGCCGAGGCGATGGAATTCGAGAATGCGGCCCGCCTGCGCGACCGTATCCGCGCCCTCGCGCACGTGCGCGCCACGCAGGACGTGAATCCGGACGGGATCGAGGAGGCGGATGTCTTCGCCATCGCGATGGATGGCGGCGTCTCCTGCGTGCAGGTCTTTTTCATCCGCGCAGGGCAGAACTGGGGCGCGACGGTTCACTTCCCGCGCCACGAACGTGATCAGGGGGCGGAGGAAATCCTCGCCGCCTTCCTGGTGCAATTCTACGACAAGCGCCCGCCGCCGCGTCTCATCCTTGTCAACGAATTGCCGGAACAGGCCGAGCTGATCGCCGAAGCGCTCAGCCTGAAAGCCGCGCGCAAGATCGAACTGCGCAGGCCCGAACGCGGATCGAAGCGAGACCTGCTCACACAGGCCGAACGCAACGCTGCCGAAGCGCTGACCCGCAAGCTGTCAGAGACGGCCAGCCAGGAACGCCTGCTGCTGGAAGTTCAGAAAGTCTTCGAACTGCCGGAAGTTCCCGAACGGATCGAAGTTTACGACAACTCCCACATCCAGGGCACGAACGCAGTTGGCGGCATGGTCGTTGCCGGACCAGAAGGCTTCCGCAAGCAGGCCTACCGCAAGTTCAACATCAAGGCCACGGAGATCACGCCCGGCGACGATTTCGGCATGATGCGCGAAGTGATGCGCCGCCGCTTTGCCCGCGCCCTGAAGGAACGCGAAGCCGGGCAGGATCAGGATTGGCCGGATCTCGTGCTGATCGATGGCGGCCTCGGCCAGCTCAACGCCACCATCGAAACGCTCGCCGAACTTGGTCTGACCCCGGACGATGTCACGCTCGTCTCGATCGCCAAAGGCGTCGACCGGAATGCCGGCCGCGAGCAGTTCTTCCGGCCCGGCCGCGCGCCGTTCAAGCTGCCGGAAAACGCGCCCGTTCTCTACTATCTTCAGCGCCTGCGCGACGAGGCCCACCGCTGGGCCATCGGCGCCCACCGCCAGAAGCGCGCCGCCGAAGCTGCCCGGTCCCCACTCGACGAGATCGAAGGCATCGGCCCGACGCGCAAGAAGGCGCTGCTCCACCATTTCGGTTCCGCCCGCGGCGTCTCGCGCGCCAAGGTGGCCGACCTGATGCAGGTCGAAGGCGTCAACGAAGCCCTCGCTGTCCGCATCCACGGGCATTTCAACGGCGGGTGACCGGTTAATACCCCTTAACTTTAATGGGGCTTACGCCGGGGGTGAGGATCGCCTATATTCAGCTGGTCTTCGGACTATGGCGATAAATGCGCGTGTAATAAGCGGCTCGGACCCGGGGGCGGTACCCGGCAGCTCCACCAAAAGACGGCCTCGTTAGCCGTTTCCTGATGGGGCTGAAATAGTGTCGACGGACGTGTAAAGACGAGGCTTTCGCTCGCTTGAGCTGCGTTAGAAGCTCAAAAGCAAATAGTTGCAAACGACAACTTTGCTGAGGGCGAACTGCTCGCCGCGTAAGCGGTGACGGTTTTTCCGACCTAAGTCCTCCGGTTTCAGACCCGGAGGCGGGGCCCGGGGGCGCCTGGCAACAGAAGCCCCCACTTTCCCCTCATCGTCCGTCTAGAGAAGGATCGTGCCCTTGCCGTCTTTTTCCATCGCGCGGATGTAGGAGGGGTATTCCCGCATCTGCTTCAGGAACCGGTGCCCGTTCGGGAAGCGCTTCTCGTCCATGCCGGCGCGGTGCGCGGCGAGTTCCATGCAGTAGCCCATCACGATATCAGCGGCCGTCAGCGTATCGCCCGCGAACCATTTCGACTGGCCCAGCGCTTTCTCGATTTCCTTCATCAGCGCGTTCAGGCGCGGATCGAAGAAGGCGGTGTTCAGCGCCCCGACCAGCGATTTCGCCACAGGCCGCACCAGGAAGGGCGAACGGGTTGTCAGCGCGCCTAGCACGAACTTGTTGGTGAGCAGAGGTTGCAGGCTGCCCTGCGCGGTATGGAACCAGAAGAGATAGGCCGCCCGGTTTGCCGCGCCGGGCGCCGGCCGGAGCGTACTGCCCGGCTGGCCATCCAGAATGTAGTCCACGATCGCATTGGTTTCGGCGAGCGTTACCGCGCCGTCCGTGATCACCGGCGCCGTACCGAGCGGCGAGACCGCCTTGTAAGCTGCCGGCGCCAGCCGCGTATTCGGATCGCGGTCATACAGTTTGATCTCGTAAGGCACGCCGAGTTCCTCGAGCAGCCACAGGATGCGGATCGACTGGGATTTTTCCAGGTGGTGCAGCGTGATCATGACGGTCCCTCAGGGCGCGCTTGCCCGCCGCACTCCCTAAGTCAGGCGCGCGGCTGCGGCCAGAGATTACGCTGGGGCAGCCGGAGGCTACGCGCGTTCGCCTGTCAATTGGGCGGTTTTGGCCCCAGGATCTCCTGCAGGAATAGGGTTTCGGCTTCGCGCTGCGCTTCGCGGTTCGATTTCTTGCGGAACCCGTGGCCTTCATCCATCGCCATCAGGAAGCCGGTCTTGACGCCGTTCGCCTTGACGGCGGCCAGGATCTGTTCGGCTTCGGTATAGGGCACGCGCGGATCGTTATAGCCCTGGATGATCAGCAGGGGCTTGGTGATCTTCGAGGCATTCTTCAGCGGCGAGATCGCATCGAAGAAGGCCGCCACCTCGGGATCGCGTTCATCGCCATACTCCACGCGGCGCAGGTCCACGCGGTAGCCTTCGGTGTTTTCGAGGAAGGTCTTGAAGTCCGAGATGCCGACGATGTCGACGCCGCCCGCCAGCCGGTCAGCATAGTCAATCATCGAGGCGAGCACCATGTAGCCGCCATACGATCCGCCATGCACGACAACTTTCGAGGAATCGAGCTCCGGCTGCGTCGCAATCCAGTCCAGCAGCGCGCCGATATCCTCGACGGACTTCTTGCGGTTCAGGCCATTGTCGAGCGATACATAGGTTTTTCCGTACCCGGACGAGCCGCGCACGTTCGGCACGATGACCGCGATGCCCAGCTCCTTCGCCCAGTATTGATAAGTGGACGAGAAGCCCGGGCGCGACTGGCTTTCCGGTCCGCCATGGATGGAGATGATGACGGGGTGAGGGCCGGTGCCTTCCGGCATGTAGGCAAAGGCCGGAATGTCCATGCCCTCGGCGTTCTTGTAGGCGAACATCTCGGGCGAAATGAAGGTTTCGGGATTGAGGCCGCCGGTTTCGGCCTCCGTCCAGCGCGTGAGGTTCAGGGTCGCGACATCAAACGACCAGGCGTCCGCCGGGCTCGTCGCGCCATTGAAGGTGAAGCCGATCTGCGAGCCGTTCGGCGAGAAGACCAGCCCGCTCGCGATCCCCACGGGCAGGGTCGGACCGGGCTTGATGTGCCCGCTGGCCACATCAAGCAACCGGATCGTGCCGAGCCCATTCTCGTTGATCGTGAACGCCACCGTCTTCTCGTCCGGCGACAGGGTCCAGTCGGACACATCCCAGCCGATCTTGGCGGTGTAATTCTTGAGTTTGCCATCCTTCGAGATGCGCACGAGGTTCTGGAACTCGCTGTCCTTGTCGGTGGCCGTCAGCACCGAGCCGTCCGGCAGCAGCGCCGCGCCCGAATAGGCGACATTGTCGGCGGCGTTGATTTCGGTCAGCGTGCCTGTGGCAACGTCCAGGCTGTAGATGTGGCTCTTGGCGATCGACACGTATCTCTGCAGCAGCAAGGTCTTACCGTCCGCCGACCAATCCACCGGGCCGATTGCGCCTTCGCCTTCGAGCAGCACGCGGGCCGAGGCCGGGTCGGCTGGATTGCCGATCAAGATGTCATTGTTCGGATCGCCCGCATTGGTGCGTGCCCAGGCGACCATCTTGCCATCGTCCGACCAGAGCGCGCTGCCATTGCGCGAGCCGGGCTCTGAAAACTGCGTGATCTCGCCCGTTTTCGAATCGAACCGGTAGGACTGGTAATACTCGTCCCCGCCGCTGTCCTTGCCGAACAGGAACGCGCCGCCCTTCGGGCTCATGTCGGCGCCGTTGACGGCGTCGGTGTAGAAGGTCAGCTGCCGGCGCGCCCCGCCCGGAAAGCGCACTTCGTGGATCTGGCTAACGTCTGCAAACCGCGTCGTGATCAGGATACCGCCTTCGCCCGTCCAGTCCTGGAAGCCGTGGCCGCGGACGTTCTCGTAGCGCGTCAGGCGCTCCTTCAACGCGGGCGACGCGGCCGGGATCCCTTCGAACACCAGATTGCCGCGCGTCTCCCGGCCAGCTGCGGGTGACGCCGCCTCGGTCGCTGCCGGCGTGGGCGCCGCCCCGGTTTGCGCGCAGGCGACGAGCGTGAAGGCGGTCAGCCCGAGCATCAAGGTACGGATCGGCGTCGGGCTTGGCATGGATATCTCCTCGGAAGGTTTCGTTTCCGCATTTTTTAGAGCGTTTGCGACCCGCGTCACGCAAATTCCGGCGACGACCGTCACAAGGGTGTGGCATTCCGGACCTATTCCCGGCACAGCCAACATTCGGTTCGCCAGCGGAGCAGACGATGAAACACGCAATCAAGGTCTGGGCGCTCGCCGCCGGCCTGCTTCTGATGGCCGGGTGCCAGCACCGGGCCCCCATCTCAGAGCCCGTCTCCGAACCCGCCGAGCTTGCAGAGACGCCGCCGCCCCGCGTCCTGCTGATTGGCCTCGACGGCCTGCAGGCCGACATGCTGAAGCGCTGGGACGCGCCGAACCTCAAAGCCCTCGCCGCGCGCGGCGTGCGCGCCGAGGCGATGATCCCGGTGATGCCGAGCGTCACCTTCGTCAACTTCTATTCCATCGCGACCGGCCTCTACCCGGAAGGCCACGGCATGGTCGCGAACAATCCGTACGATCCCTCCCTCAAGGCGCAGTTCGAGAGCGCGACCGGCCCCACCGAAGAACGCTGGTGGCAGGGCGAACCGATATGGATCACCGCCGAGAAACAGGGCCTGCCGACCGCCATCATGTTCTGGCTCGGCTCGGAAGTGCCGCATGACGGCATCCGCCCGACACGCTGGTCGCCCTATGATCACCAAAAGCCCTATCAGGACCGCGTCAATGAAGTGCTCGGATGGTATGATCTTCCGCAGGCGGAGCGTCCGCGCTTCGCGGCGGTGTACTTCGACCGCGTCGACACCGCCGGCCACTACTTCGGACCGGATGCACCCGAGACCGAAGCGGCGGTGAAAGAAGTCGATGGCTTTGTCGGCCAGCTGGCCGCCGGCCTCGAAGCGCGCGGGCTCGCGGCGAGCACCACGATCATCGTTGTTTCCGATCACGGCATGGTGAAGCTTGAGCCCACGCAACTTATCGAAGTCGGC
>JAIXVM010000257.1 GCA_027482995.1 Hyphomonadaceae bacterium
ACAGGCGGCATGCTTGCCGGCGGCGCTGCTTTTCGGCCAGTTCGTATCGCAGGCCTGGCGCATGTCACTCAAGAAGTCGGCGTCGCAAACGCCCTGGTCGAGCTGGCCGGAACGGTAGCAGGCATCGTGGAACTTGCAGGCTTCGAGAAATGGCCCGTCCGGCACAGCGGCGTCGAGAAGGTTGCGCCCGCCGCAGGCATCCAGCGGTTCCCGGGCGTTCATGACGGCGGACGAGACCATCGCATTGTCCCGGGCCCGCATGTCGGCCAGTGCGGAGGGAACCAGCAGGCTGGCGGCGAGGGCGGCGGCGGCGAGACAGCGAAGCATGCGCAGATGCTTTGCGATCCCCGATGGCAAATTCAAGGCATCCCTTGCAGTCGCCCTGCTCGCGGGTTTATCCCGCCCGCATGACCGACGATTTCAACCGCTACCAGACCACCGAACTCCCGCCCGGCTATGCCCAGCTCGCCTGGCACCGCGGCTTCGGTCGCCAGATCGGCCCCCTGTTCGAGAAGCGGGAGAACGGCCACCTGACCCGCGCCTTCCGGGTTGAGGAGTATCACACCAACGGCATGCTCAATGCGCATGGCGGCATGCTGATGACCTTCGCCGACATGGCCTGGGGCGGCGCTGTGGAGCAGGACGAGGACACCTGGTGGGTCACCGTCCGTCTTCTGTGCGATTTCCTGGCCGGTGCCCCGCTCGGCAGTTTCGTTGAGGGCGACGGCAAGGTCGTCGGTCGTCAGGACGATGTAATCACCGTCGAAGGCCGGATCTGGACCGGCGACAAGACGATCATGCGCGGCACCGGCATCTTCAAGGTCATCCCGAGACGGGATGGCGCGCCGATGCGGGAAGCAGCCGCGAACAAAAGGTAGGAAGCCCCCACCTCCCGCGGCGAAGCCGCGAAAGGTGAGGGCCGGTCAGTGTCAGGCCTCGGCGACCTTCTTTTCCGATCCGGTCCGCCAGAGCGAATAGATGATCGATCCGCCGAGGAAGGTGATCGTCAGGATCAGGGACACCTGCGGCTCAAGATACGGCACGATGTGCATCTCCTTGTAGAGCAGGAAGTTCCAGATGATCTTGAGGCCGATCAGCACGAGCACGAGCGCGAGGCCGTACTTGAGGTATTTGAACCGCTCGATCGCGGCCGCGAGCATGAAGTACATCGAACGCAGGCCAAGGATCGCGAAGATGTTCGACGTGTAAACGATGAACGGGTCCCGCGTGACCGCGAAGATCGCCGGCACCGAGTCGACGGCAAACACGATATCGACCAGCTCCACCATGATCAGGGCGAGTAGCAGGGGCGTTGCGAACAACACCATCTTGCCGGTTACCGGGTGAGGCTTCTTCACGACGAAGTTGTGGTTGGTGATTTCGTCCGTGACGCGGATGCGCTTTTTCAGGAACTTGAGAATGGGGTTCTCGTTGAGATCCATCTCGTGATCCGAGCCGCCGATCAGCATCTTGACGCCTGTGTACACCAGGAAGGCGGCGAAGATGTAGAGGACCCAGGTGAACTCGTTCACCACAGCCGAGCCGAGCGAGATGAAGATCGCGCGGAACACGATGGCGCCGATGATGCCCCAGAACAGCACCCGGTGCTGGTACTTCGGCGGGATGGCAAAGAAGGTGAAGATCATGCCGATGACAAAGATGTTGTCGAAGGCGAGGGCGGTCTCGAGCAGGTAGCCCGTGGCGAACTGGATCGCGGCCTGTTGGTTGAGATTGTCCGGCTCGTTGTAGAATTGAGGGTCGGGTTGGTAGCCGAAATAGACGTAAAAGCCGAAGGCCACCGCGAGCGAGGAGAAGGCCGCCCACATAATGGCGCTCTTGGCGGGGGAGACGACTTCGTCCTTGTTGTTGAGGAGGCCGAGGTCCACCCACAGGAGGAAGGCGATAAAGCTCAGGAAAGCGAGCCACAACCAGACGGGCTGGCCCGCGTAAGCGAGGGTCATGAATTCAGGCATGGAAAAAGGGTCCGGATGTGTGCGCCGCGTCCGCGCGAGTCCGAGGTAGATCCGACATCGTGACTGCCGCCGCAGTCACCAGAGGGGCCCGGTTCCAGATGGAGCCGCACACATAGGCACGCGTTGCGCGGCGTCAAGTACCCGGCAAGATTGCCAGCCGGATCAATCCGGCCAACCCGCAGGCAATCACCACGCCGACGATGTTTGCCTTGAAGCGGATCAGGGCGACGGCCGCCGCAACCGCAATGGCCAGCGCCAACGGGTCCAGCGTGCTGAAATCGGGCAAACCGATGGTTAAGCCGCCCGGCATTTCCAGGTTGAAGTTCGCCCTGAAAAGCACCGCAAAGCCGAAGACCAGCGCGATCTTGGCGATGATGCCGAATACGGCCGCCGTGATCGCTTTCAAGGCGCCGGAGGCCAGCCGGCTTCGGCGCAGCGATTCCGAATACGGCGCGCCCGCGAAGATCCAGACGAAAGACGGCGCAAAAGTGCACCAGCTGGCCATCGCCGCCGCGAGGGCCGCCAGCATCAACCCGCCGCCTTCGGCCTGCCAGCCGGCCATGAAGCCGACGAACTGGTTGACGAGGACCAGCGGCCCCGGTGTCGTCTCGGCAAGGCCGAGTCCGTCGATCATCTGCGGCGCGGTCAGCCAGCCTTCGGCCTCGACGGCCTGCTGCTGAAGATAGGCAAGGACGGTATATGCCCCGCCGAAGGTCACGAGTGCGAGCTTCGAGAACAGGACACCGACGCGCGTGAGGATGTGGTCAGGCCCGAGCAGGGCGAACGCTGCGAGAAGCGGGGCCAGCCAGATCGCCGCCCAACCCACCGCCGTGACGAGCGCTTTTGATGTGCTGGGAGTCGATACTGTGGCGGCGGCCGCGGGCGGCAGCGGGGACGTCAGGCTGCGGGCAAGCCCGAACGCGGCGGCCGCGCCGATCACCAGGGGGAAGGGCAGGGCAAACAGGAAAAGGCCGAGGAAAGCGAGGACGGCGATCACCAGGTCGGTCCGCGTTTTCAGGGCCCGCTTGCCGACTTTCCAGAGCGCCTCGAGGATGAAGCCGATCACCGCGGCCTTGATGCCGTAGAACAGCGCGCTGACGATCGGGGTCGTTCCCAAGGTGGCGTATAGCCAGGTCAGCCCGAAGACGAGCAGGGCGCCCGGCAACACGAAGAGCGCGCCGGCTATGATTCCGCCCCGGACGCCGTGCAGCTGCCAGCCGGCATATGTGGCCAGTTGCTGCGCCTCGGGACCGGGCAGCAGCGTGCAGTAGTTCAGGGCGTGCAGGTATTCCTCTTCGCCGATCCATTTCTTCTCGTCGACGAAGATGAGGTGCATCAGCGCGATCTGCCCGGCGGGGCCGCCAAAGCCGAGGCAGCCGATGCGGAAACTGGCGGCGGTAAGTTCACTCAGGGAAGGGGTCGCGGTTGTCATCTTCAAGTCTCCACACTCCGGCCATGGGCCATCGAGTGGGGCTTGGGCGCACGCGCCTTTCCGGGCGCCCACGTTGGCCCGGCAGGCAGTTCTTATCAGGGCGGTGTTCCGCTTCAAGGCCCTCACCTCCCATTGCTTCGCAACGGGTCCCTCCTCTCCCGCGAGGCGGGAGAGGGGTCAGTGGTGGCTTGCCAAACCCCTCTCCCTTGGGAGAGGAGGGGCCCGCGACCGGAGGGCGCGGGAGGTGAGGGGCTTGCCGCCCTATGCCCCCGGCGCTAGGTGCGGGGCGAATTCGCACCACAGGCTCCGCCATGACCGATGCTCCCCTGAGCGGCAAGGATCTCGCCCGCAAACCGCGCGGCTTTCCCGACAAGCGGGAGGCGTTGATCCATGCGCAGGCGCGGCTCGTGGAGACCGTCACCGGCGTCTACCGCCAGTGGGGCTTCGAGGCCTTCGAGTCCGGCGCGTTCGAATATGCCGACGCGCTCGGCAAGTTCCTCCCGGATGATGACCGGCCGAACGCCGGCGTCTTCGCGATGCAGGATGATGACGAACAGTGGATGGCGCTGCGCTATGACCTGACCGCGCCGCTCGCCCGTTTTGTGGCGGAAGCTGGCCAGTCGCTCGGGCGACCGTTCCGGCGGTATGCGGCAGGGCCTGTCTGGCGCAACGAAAAGCCCGGGCCGGGGCGCTTCCGCGAATTCTGGCAATGTGACGCCGACACGGTGGGCGCGCCCGGCTATCACGCCGATGCCGAGATGATCGCGATGGGCGCAGAAGCGCTGCGCGCGATCGGCATGAAGCCCGGCGAGTTCGTGATCCGCGTCAACACGCGGCGGCTGCTGAACGGCGTGCTGGATTCGGTCGGGGCCGAAAACGCAGGTACGCGCCTCGCGATCCTGCGCGCGCTCGACAAGCTCGACCGGCTCGGCGCTTCGGGCGTCGCAGACCTGCTGGGGGCGGGCCGCAAGGATGACAGCGGTGACTTCACCAAAGGCGCCGGGCTCGGCGCGGACGAAGTGAAACGCGTGCTCGCCTTTGCCGAAGCGGGCGCCGAAACGCGCGCGGTGACGCTGGCAAACCTCGCCAAGGCGGCGGGTTTTACCGAGGAGGGCAAGGCGGGCCTCGCGGAACTCGAAGCCATTGCGTTGGCGCTCGAAGCGCTCGGTGCGCCGGAGGACGATGTGAAGATCGATCCCTCCGTGGTCAGAGGACTGGAATACTATACGGGGCCCGTGTTCGAGGCCGAGCTGCTGCGCGAAGTGACCGGCGAGGATGGCAAGACCTACCGTATCGGCTCCATCGGCGGCGGCGGGCGGTATGACGACCTCGTGGCCCGCTTCACCGGCGAGACGGTTCCGGCAACCGGCTTCTCCATTGGCATTTCGCGGCTTGCGGCGGCGCTCGCCATCATGGGCGAGGGCGCGAAACTGGATGGACCGGTGGTCGTGCTCAATCTGGACAAAGACAATCCTGGCCTCGCGCTTGGGCTCGCGGCCGAGCTGCGCCGGGCGGGCATCCGCGCCGAGGCATACATGGGCGCGTCCGGCATGCGGCCGCAGATGAAATATGCGGACCGCAGGGCTTCGCCGGCTGTGGTGATCGTCGGCGGCGACGAGGTGGCCAAGGGCACGGTGACGATCAAGGATCTCGAGATGGGCGCGCGACAAGCGCAGGCGATCTCGTCCAACGAGGAATACCGCGAAGCCCGGCCCGGCCAGATCGAAGTGCCGCGCGCGCAGATGGTCGAGGCGGTGCGCGCGATTGTCGAGGCGCAGCGATGAACCATGACGCCCTGGTGGCGGTCGCGCGCGCGGTGTTTGAAGCGGCGGGCGGCTCACCCATTGATCCCGATTATGTTCTGCCGGCGGACATTCCGCTGGAGCTTTCGGGCGAGGCGGTCCGGGCGCGGCTTTGCGTGTTCACGGACAATCGCGGCGCCGAGATGGCAATGCGGCCTGACCTGACCTTGCCGGTGGCGCAGCGCGAGGCGGCGCGGCTGGAGGGCGGCGCATCGGCGAAGACTTATACTTATGCCGCGCGGGCGTTCCGCTTGCCGGCGGCGGCGGATGATCCGTTCGAATTCACGCAGGTTGGTTTGGAGCGCTTCGGCTATGCGGCCGATCCTTCGGCGGATGCCGAGCTGTTCGCGCTGGTCCACCGCGCGGTGGAGGCCTGCGGCGTGCAGCCGAAAGCGATCGTGACGGGCGATCTTGCGATCTTTCCGGCCTTCATTGATGCGCTCGGCCTGCCGGCGGTCACGACGGACTTGCTGAAGCGCGCGTTCCGGCAGGAAGGCGGCGTGCGCGCCGTGCTGGATGCAGCGGCGCGGCCTCTGGATACGGATGTTTTGTCGGCGCTGGACGCGGCCGATCCGGAAGCGGCGCTCGGCGCGGTGCTGGCGGCGCGCGATGTGCCGCTGGTGGGCGCGCGCAGCCTCGCGGAAATCATTGAGGGCTTGCGGGCGCGGCGCGTGGCGATCAAAGCGGGCGGACTGCCCGAGGGGGCGCGTGCGGCCCTGCTGGCGCTGCGTGATGTCGATTGTCCGCTTACGGAGGCTCCAGGAACGCTGAGTGCCATGGCAAAGGCGCATGGACTGGCGGGGGCGGACGCAGCGCTCGGCGCCTTTACAGCGCGCGTGGATAAGATCATGGCGCTGGTTCCGGGCGCACGGCGGACCGCGGAGTTCCGGGCCGGGTTCGGCCGGCGGTTCACGTATTATGATGGCTTCGTGTTCGAAGTGCTGGCGGACGGCCTGTCGCCTTCGCAGCCGGTGGCGGCGGGCGGGCGGTATGACGGACTGATCGCGGGGCTGTCCTCCGGACGGGTTTCAGCCACCGGCATCGGCGGCGTGGTGCGGCCTGACCGGATGATCCGGGTGCGGAGGGCAGGGGCATGAGCCGGTTGACGATTGCGATCCCGTCCAAGGGGCGCCTCAAGGAACAGACCGAAGACTGGCTCGCGAGCCTCGGCCACCCGCTGCGCCAGATCGGCGGGGAGCGGGGCTATACTGCGGAGATCGATGGGCTGGACGCGGATGTTCGCCTGCTCTCGGCGCGGGAGATTGCGCAGGGCCTGATCGAGGGCAGCCTGCATTTCGGGGTGACCGGCGAAGACCTGTTGAACGACCTCGCCCCGGATGGCGCCGGCGATTTCCGCGTGCTGAAACGACTCGGTTTTGGCGGCGCGGACGTGGTGGTGGCGGTGCCGCAGGCCTGGTTTGACGTTGATTCGATGGCTGACCTTGAAGCGGCCGGCGCCGCCTTCCGGAAAGCGCACGGCCGGCGGCTCCGGGTGGCCACAAAATATTTGCGGCTGACACGCCGGTTCTTTGCCCAGAAATCGGTCGGTGAGTACCGGCTGGTTGAAAGCGCGGGCGCGACCGAGGCGGCGCCGTCGACGGGTACGGCGGACGTGATCGTGGACATCACGACGACAGGTGCCACGCTGAAAGCCAACGGGTTGAAGGTTTTGCGCGACGGGGTGATCCTCGAAAGCGAGGCGGCTTTCACGCAATCTGTGCGCGCAGAGTTCAGCCCCGCGGCGCAATCCGCCGCAAATGCACTGGTTGGCGCGTTTGCGCGATCAGATCACAATTCCTGAAAAAATATTTCGACACATTCTTGACACAAGTTCAAAACCGTTGCCGTATGGGTAGGCAAGTTTCTGGGAGGAAACGCTGCAAACGGTGGAGGGGCGCAGCATGCCGGTGACGGCGCTGCGCCTCTTTTTCATTCCGGAACCCGCTCCGGCTCTCGTTAACCCTGACATGTGTATCGATGGCGGCCCGGTCAAGGGAAAGCCGGGTCCCGAGGCGTCAAGATTTCAGGGGGAGTCAAGGGGCGTTGGAGGATCTCGTCGTCCAGAACCCGGCTTCACGATTAACAATAAGCCCATATCGAATACCGTCAATAAGTTTTATTGTTTTTCGATCACCTATTCGATTAATTCGGCGTAATCCGGGCCTCTGAGTTGACTTAGGGTCCGCCTGCCTCCAAGCGTGGCCACTACCCGTTTTCCCGCACGATTTCCGGAGCCGCCGCGATGCCAGAGGACAACTTTCAGGCCGACCCCCGCCAGCACATCCTGCCGGTGTACCGTCCGCCGGAGGAAGTGTTCGTCGAGGGCCAGGGCGCCTACCTCTTCACCGAGGATGGCCGCCGGTATCTCGATTTCATTGCCGGAATCGCCGTGACGGCGCTCGGCCATGCGCATCCGGCACTGGTGGACGCGCTGCGCGACCAGGCGGGGAAGCTCTGGCACACGTCCAACATGTTCCGCGTCAAGGGACAGGAAGAACTCGCCGACAAGATCTGCCGGGACACGTTTGCCGACCGGGTGTTCTTCACGAACTCCGGCACCGAGGCGGTCGAATGCGCGATCAAGACGGCGCGCAAGTATCACTGGTCGAAGGGCCATCCCGAGCGGATCGACATCATCACCTTTACCGGCGCCTTCCATGGCCGATCGATCGGGGCGATCAATGCGGGCGGCAATCCGAAATACCTGGAAGGCTTTGGCCCGAAACTGCCGGGCTTCGTGCACCTTGAATGGGGTGATCATGAAGCGCTGAAGAAGGCTGCGGCGGAGCCGACGGCGGCAGCGATCTTCGTCGAGGTCGTGCAGGGCGAGGGCGGTGTGCGCGCGATGCCGGAGGCCTGCCTCAAGGGCCTGCGCGAGATGAGCGACGCGCACGGCATTCTTTTGATCTTTGACGAAGTGCAATGCGGCATGGGCCGGACCGGAAAGCTCTGGGGTTATCAGTGGGCGGACGGTGTCGAGCCGGACATCCTGTGCGCCGCCAAGGGCATCGGCGGCGGATTCCCGTTCGGCGCCTGCCTGATGACCGAGGCGTGCGGTGAGCCGATGCAGCCGGGCAGCCATGGCTCGACCTATGGCGGCAACCCACTGGCGATGGCGGTGGGCAATGTGGTCTGGGACATCATCTCGGACGAGGCGTTCCTCGCGAACGTGCGCCGGGTGTCGGGCGCGCTGCAGCAGGGTTTGAAGAGCCTTGCCGATACACATCCGGACAAGGTTGAGGCGGTCACCGGCAAGGGCCTGCTGACGGGCATCAAGCTGAAGGCGGATCCAAAAAACCTGCAGGGCCTCGCACGCGAGGAAGGGCTGCTCGTGGGTGTGGCGGGCAACAATGTGCTGCGCCTTGCGCCGCCTTTGATCATTACCGATGACAACGTGCGCGAAGCGGTTGGCGTGCTGGACAAGGCGCTGACGCAGTGGACGCCGGCCTGAGGCCATGACGGTCCGAGAGGGCTCCTGCCATTGCGGCGCGGTTCGGTTCCGCATCGCGGCGGAGATCACGGACATCTACCGCTGCGACTGCTCGCTCTGCCGGATGAAGGGCGCGTTGATGACGAGCGTGCATGAGGATGCGTTCGCGCTAGTTTCGGGCGAGGACAGGCTGCGCGAGTATAACTGGAACACGGGCGTTGCGCGGCACTTCTTTTGCGCCGTATGCGGAATATACCCCTTTCACAGGAAGCGCGCGATGCCGGATCATTACGGGGTCAACGTGAATTGCCTGACGGATTTTGATCCGTCCGGACTGGTGGTCCGGCAGGCGGAAGGCAAGGGCATGACGGTCGCGCCAGAGGGCGCGCGGGATGCCTGGCCGGGGCCGCGCACGGCATGAGCCGCTTCAAGGCCGCCTGTGTCCAGATGCGTTCCGGCACCGAGCCGGCGGCGAACATCGCGGCGGCCTCTGAGATGATCCGCGCGGCGGCAGCGCAGGGCGCGGTGTTCATCGCAACGCCCGAGATGACCAACCTGCTCGACATCCGTCCCGGCATGGCGCGGGCCAAAGTGCGCCGCGAAGCGGAGGATGAGAGCCTGCCGAAACTGCGCGCGCTGTCGGCGGAACTTAGCGTGACGCTGCTCATCGGCTCGCTGGCGATTGCGTTGGACGAGGAGGAACGATTTGCCAACCGTTCGTTTTTGATCGGCCCGGACGGCGGCATTCGCGCGCGCTATGACAAGATCCACATGTTCGATGTCGAAGTCGGCGACGGGCAGACCTACCGCGAGTCGCGCGCCTACCGGCCCGGCGAGGCGGCCGTGTTGGCCGGGACGCCCTTCGCACGGCTGGGGCTGACGATTTGCTACGATGTGCGTTTTCCGCAGCTCTATCGCCGCCTCGCGCAGGCGGGCGCGGAAGTGCTGACCATCCCGGCGGCCTTCACGCGGGTGACCGGCGAGGCGCACTGGCACGTGCTGGTGCGCGCCCGCGCCATCGAGACCGGAAGCTTCGTCATCGCGCCCGCGCAGGGCGGCAAGCATGAAGACGGGCGCGAGACGTTCGGGCATTCGCTGATCGTCTCGCCCTGGGGCGAGGTGCTCGCGGAAGCGGACGGGGCCGAGCCGGGGATCATCTTTGCGGATATCAATCTGGGCGACGTCGCCAAGGCGCGTGGACGGATTCCTTCGCTCGGGAATGAGCGGGATTTTCCGCTGACGGAATTCTAGCGCCCGAGCCGCCGCCGGAATTCGTTGTAGCCGAAATCGGAGATCATCTCGACGCGGCCGTCTTCCCAGCGGATGGCAAGGTTGGCGAGCGGCGTGCCGTTGAACGTGTTCGTCTTCACGAAGGCGTAGTGCATCTGGTCGGTGAAGATGATCTCGTCGCCGGGGGCGAGCGGCTGTTCGAACGAATAATCGCCGATGATGTCGCCGGTCATGCAGGTCTTGCCACCGAAGCGGTACGTATGCGGATGTTCGCCGGGTTGGCCTGCGCCGTTCACGTCTGGGCGGTAGGGAACTTCCAGCACGTCCGGCATATGGGTCGAGGCAGAGGCATCGAGGATGGCGAGGTCCATCGCGTTCCAGTGGAGGGCGAGCACGGTCGCGTGGAGTTCGCCGGTGTTGACGACGAGGCCGGCGCCCGGCTCAAGGATCACCTCGACGCCGAAGCGGGTCTTAAACGCCTTGATGGCGGCGATCAGCTTGTCGGCATTGTAGCCCGGCTTGTTGAGGAAATGTCCGCCGCCGAAGTTCACGGCTTTCACCTGGCCGATATAGGCGGCGAAGTGTTCGGAGACGTATTCGATCAGGCCGACAGAGCCTTCATGCAGGCTCTCGCACAGCGCGTGGACGTGGAAGATGTCGACGCCGGACCAGTCGACCTGCGCGAGCTTTTCCGGCACTTCGCCGAAGCGGCTGGTGGGGGCGGTGGGATTGTAGAGGTCGCCGCCGAGGGTGGCGTTGGAATAGCCGGGGTTCACCCGCAGGCCGACATGGCAGCCGGCATCGCGGGCGATGTCGCCAAAGCGGGCGAGCTGTTCGGCGGAGTTGAAATAGATGTGCTGGGCGACTTTCGTCAGCCTGCGGACTTCGTCTTCCGTGTAGGCGGGTGAATAAACGTGGACTTCCTTGCCGAACTCCTCGTGGCCCATGATGGCTTCATGCTCGCCGGAGGCGGTCGTTCCGTCGAGATAATTGCGCATCAGCGGGAAGGCCGCCGGCATGGCGAACGCCTTGGTGGCCAGCAGGATCTTGCAGCCGGCCTCCTCGCGTACGCGCTTCGCTGTCTCCAGATTTTTCCGGAGGCGGGCGGTGTCGAGGACGAAGCAGGGTGTAGGAATAGAAGCCATTTTTTATCCGCTCATCCCGGCGAAAGCCGGGATCCAGTGCCAAAAATCAGTTCATCTTCCGCTCTGGATCCCGGCTTTCGCCGGGATGAGCGGATGTTGAGGGCTTAAGTCACAACCTCGAACAATTCGTCCTGGTCGCCCGGGCCGATGTTGATGATGGTTGTCGGCAGGCCGCGCTCTGCCACATCGTCGAGGAAGGGCTTGGACGGGAATTGTTCGACGTTGAACACGCCCGGGCCTTTCCAGATGCCGCGGAAGAACATGGCGGCGCCCGAGACGGGCGGGACGCCAGTCGTATAGCTGACCGCCTGCGCGCCGACTTCCTTGTTGGTCTCGGCATGGTCGCAGACGTTGTAGAGCATCTTCGCGATTTCCTTGCCGCTCTTCCGGCCACGGACGATCACGCCGATGGAGGTCTTGCCGGTATAGCCTTCGGCAAGGGACGAGGGCGGGGGCAGCAGGTCTCGCAGGAATTCCATCGGCACGATGTCCATGCCCTTGTGCTTGATCGGCTCAAGGCTGATCAGGCCGATGGATTTGAACACTTCGAGGTGCTTGATGTAGGCGTCGCCGAACGTCATCCAAAAGCGGATCTGCTTCAGGCCGCGGATGTTCTTCACGAGGCTTTCCTCTTCCTCATGATAGATGAGGTAGGATTTGCGCGGGCCGACTTCCGGATAGTCCACCATCGTCTTGATCGAGAGGGCGGGGATTTCGATCCACGCGCCGTCTTTCCAGTACTTGCCGTCCTGGGTCACTTCGCGGAGGTTGATCTCCGGGTTGAAGTTCGTGGCGAAGGTCTTGCCATGGTCGCCGGCATTGCAGTCGACGATGTCGATGAAGTCGATCTCGTCGAACAGGTATTCCTGCGCATAGGCGCACCAGACGTTCGAGACGCCGGGGTCGAAGCCGCAGCCGAGGATGGCGGTCAGGCCAGCGGCCTTGAAGCGCTCCTGATATGCCCACTGCCAGGAATACTCGAACTTGGCGACATCGCGCGGCTCGTAATTGGCGGTGTCGAGATAGTTCACGCCGGCTTCGAGGCAGGCGTCCATGATGGGAAGGTCCTGATAAGGCAGGGCCATGTTGATCACGAGGTCGGGTTTCACCTTTTTGATGAGCGCCACGGTCGCAGCCACGTCGTCGGCATCGACCTGGGCGATCTCGATGGGCGTGACGCAGTCTTTCGCCACTTTCTCGCAGCTGGCGATGCGGCGGGAGGCGAGCGTGATGTGTTTGAACGTCTTGCGGTCCATCGCGCATTTCTTGGCGACGACCGAGCCGGCGGCGCCGGCGCCGATGATGAGAACATTATCCATGAGGCGGGAGACCCTTCGGGAATGGAAGTGGGGCGGGAATCGGAGTGAGGCGGGAACTGGAACGCGCCATTTAGGGCATTCCATGCCGCTTCGCTAGGGCGCGGCGTGCGGGTGGACGCTGGCGTTCGGCATGCTAGGAGTGGAGGGCCGGATACGCGAAGTCATGGGGTGAAAATGAGCCGTTGGATGTTTTGGGCGCTGATCGGGGCACTGGTCCTCGGTATTGCCGTGGGCGCCGGCGTCTATTCTGCTGCCACGCCCGAACAGGCGACCGCCTTCGCAGACGGCGTGAAGATCCTGTCGGACATCTTCCTGCGCTTGATCAAGATGATCGTGGCGCCGCTGATCCTGACCACGCTTTCGGTCGGGATCGCGCATATCGGCGGCGGCGGCGCGTTGGGGCGGATCGGCTTCCGCACGATGGCCTGGTTCATCACAGCGTCATTTGTTTCGCTCGGTATCGGCCTCGTGATGGCGAACGTCCTGCATCCCGGCATCGGTTTCGACACCACGGGCCTGGATGCGGCGAAGCCCGAGCTCGCGACTGGCAGCCTGACCTTCAAGGAATTCATCACCCACGTGGTGCCGACCTCGATCATCGATGCGATGGCGCGCAACGAGGTGCTGCAGATTGTCGTGTTCTCGATTTTCCTGGGCGCAGCGCTGCAGGCGCTGGGTCCGCAGGCACAGAAGGTCACGGACCTGCTTGAGCAGGGCGCCTTCGTCATGCTGAAGATCACCGGCTATGTGATGGTGCTCGCGCCGGTGGCCGTCTTCGCAGCGATTGCCAACGTTGTGGCACTCAAGGGGCTGGGCGTGCTAACGGACTATGCCCGCCTCGTCGGCAGCTTCTATCTGGGCGTCGGGGTGCTCTGGATCGTACTCATCGCGGCCGGTTTCGTCGTCCTCCGAGGACGGGTGTTTCCGCTCATCGCGGCGGTTCGCGAACCCTTGCTGATCGCGTTTTCGACGGCGAGTTCCGAGGCGGCGCTGCCGAAGCTGCTTGAGCGTCTCGAGCGGTTCGGCGTGGCGAACCGGGTGGCGAGCTTCGTTGTCCCGCTCGGCTATTCGTTCAACCTTGATGGCTCGATGATGTACTGCACGTTCGCCGTGTTGTTCATCGCACAGGCGCTGGGTGTCGAGATGACCGTGGCGCAGCAGATCATCCTGTTGCTGATGCTGATGGTGACCTCTAAGGGCATCGCCGGCGTGCCGCGCGCCTCGCTGGTCGTGATTGCGGCGACGCTGCCGACGTTCAACATGCCGGCCGAAGCGATCGGCCTCGTGCTGGCCGTCGATGCCTTTATGGACATGGGCCGCACGGCGACGAACGTGATCGGCAATTCCATCGCGAGCGCCGTGGTCGCGAAATGGGAGGGTGTTCTTTACGATCCGAACAAAGATGAAATTCCCTTGGCCGAGACGTTGGACAATGCGCGAAGTTAAAACCCTGACCCGGCAGGCGATGCGCGCATGATCGCGAAGACGCCGCCGCCGCCTTACTGGGCTGTGATCTTCACCGCGGTGTTCAGCGGCGAGGACGGCGCGAATTACGAGACGATGGGCGGGCGGATGGTAGAGCTCGCGCATCAGCAGCCGGGCTTCCTTGGCTACGAGACCGCGCAGGCAGATGGCAATGCCGAGATCACGATCTGCTATTGGGACACCGAGGCGAACCTGCGCGCCTGGAAGCAGAATGCCGAACATCTGGAGGCCCAGCAGAAGGGGCGGGATATCTGGTATTCGGGCTATTCGATCCGCATCGTGAAAGTGGAACGGGCTTACGGGTTCTGAAACCCTAGGCGCCGGTCTCCTGCCGCAACCGTTCAACGAGGTCGTCGATGCGCCGGGCGTTCGTGCCGAGGTCCGACAACCCGATCCGCGAACGCGAGTAAACGGCCATCCGGGTCGTCTTGGCGTCCAGACGTCGCAGCAGTACATCGACATCGTCGCGGAACCGAAGCGCCGGTGTCACAGCGACCCACCGCAAATGTATATCGCCGTTTGCCTCGACCCGTTGCTCGGCCGAGGGTTCAAGTTTCAGGATCGCGCCGGAGAGGGTCTCCGCGCTGGTGGAAAACTCCGGCGCGGCCGAATAGCTGATGGCGCCTGAACAGATGTCAGGCGCGCAGGCCAGCGCGCGGTTGGTCGATCGTCCTGAGTCGAGTGCCGCGAAGTCGACCCAGCTGGCGGCCGGGTCCGGCGCAGACGCGCAGGCCGCGATCATGAGAAGCGAAACGGCAGCAAATTGGCGTGTACGCAGCATGGTGTGATCCCTGTACCAGGCCGCACCCTACGCCCACTGAGGACTGGCTGATAGCGCGCTAGCGGGTTGATTACCTCTCCAAATGGCAATGTTCGGGCCGCGAATGGTCCCTCAATA
Source organism: Hyphomonadaceae bacterium (assembly GCA_027482995.1). Lineage (GTDB taxonomy): Bacteria > Pseudomonadota > Alphaproteobacteria > Caulobacterales > Hyphomonadaceae > Hyphomonas. The sequence goes on from JAIXVM010000257.1 coordinate 14,715, forward strand.
GCCTCATTTCGGCCCGGTCCGGGCGGGCATTCACTCTCTCATTGCAAGACGTCCGGGGCGTAAGCGTACCGGACGCAAATTTGGGAGTTTTGACATGACTATCGAGAGCCTGATTATCTTTCTTCTCATTGGTGCGATCGCGGGCTGGCTCGCCGGCGTGTTGGTCAAGGGCTATGGCTTCGGTCTGCTCGGCAACATCGTTGTGGGCATTGTGGGCGCCTTCATTGCGGGCCTGATCTTCCCCGCGGTCGGCCTGTCATTTGGTGGCGGCATCCTCGGGTCAATCCTGTTTGCCACCGTGGGCGCCGTGATCCTGCTGGTGTGCCTGCGCCTCGTGAAGTCGGCCTAGACCGCCTTCCACCCGGCACTGACCCTGACCCTGACCCTCTCCAAGCCTGCTTGGGGAGGGTTTCGCTTAAATCGCGAATGACACCCGCCCAATTCCACGCTATCCCGCGCGCTTATTTTTGCGGGGGCCGCAAACGATGACGATCCGCCATTTCCTCGACATCTGGCCGCTTGAGCAGGCAGACCTGCGCGCGATCCTGGATGAAGCGCACCGCATGAAGCGCGCGCGGATCGGATGGCCAAAGGGACGGATCGATCCCGGCGCGCCGCTTGAGGGCCATACGCTCGCAATGATCTTCGAGAAGGCCTCGACCCGCACCCGGTTCTCCTTTGATATGGCGATGCGCCAGCTCGGCGGCTCGTCCATCACCACATCGGCCGGTGACATGCAGCTCGGCCGGGGTGAATCGATCGAGGACACGGCGCGGGTGCTGTCGCGCTATATCGATGCGGTGATGATCCGGGCGAACGACCATACAGATATCGAAACCTTCGCCGAGGCCGCCAGCGTGCCGGTGATCAATGGCCTGTCGGATCGCTCGCATCCCTGCCAGATCATGGCCGACCTGATGACGCTGGAAGAACACGGGCTGACGCTGAAGGGCGCGCGCATCGCCTGGGTGGGCGATGGCAACAATGTCTGCGCCAGCTTCATTCATGCGGCGCCGAAGTTCGGCTTCTCCCTCGCGATCGGCACGCCCGGCCGGTATGCTCCGGATGAGGACGATCTGGAAATTGCGACCGAGCTTCAGGGGCGGATCGAACTGTTCGAAACGGCTGAAGAGGCGGTTGCGGGCGCGGACGTCGTCATCGCGGATACGTTTGTATCGATGGGCGACCTCGACGCCGAACGCCGTCTGGAAATCCTTGAGCCCTATGCGGTGACGGAGGAGTTGATGGAACTCGCCAATGGCGGCGCGAAGTTCCTGCACTGCCTGCCAGCGCACCGGGGCGAGGAAGTTGATGCCGAAGTGATCGATGGACCGGCGAGCCTCGTCTGGGACGAAGCGGAAAACCGCCTGCACGCCCAGAAGGCGATCCTGCGCTGGTGCCTCGGCAAATAGCCTCGCCCCCCTATCACGTTTACGCCAGCCGCAGCGTCATGTCTTGGCGCGCCGGAGGGGGCGACCTAAACACATTCCATGCCCGATACGCACGCGCCCGCTTCCAAGTTCAATGACCCCGACATCACCGCCAAGGGTGAGACGCGCGCGAGCGTGGCCTGGGCGGGGCTGAAGACCTTGTGGTTCAATACCGGCACGCTCTGCAACATCACCTGCGCCAATTGCTATATCGAGAGCAGCCCGTCCAATGACCGGCTCGTCTACCTGACGCGCGCCGATGTGGAGCCGCATCTGGACGGCCTGGACGGGCCTGCCGAGATCGGCATCACGGGCGGCGAGCCATTCATGGCGCCCGAGATTATCGCCATCCTCGAGGCGGCGCTGGTGCGCGGCCACACACTCCTTGTGCTGACGAACGCGATGCGGCCGATGATGCGTCCCCGGGTTCAGGCGGGGCTGCAGGATCTCGCCGCGCGCTTTCCCGGCAAGATGACGCTTCGCGTGTCGCTCGACTCGCATGACGCGGCGACGCACGATGCCGAACGCGGGCAGGGCGCCTTTGCCGAGGCGTGCGACGGCCTGAGATGGCTTGCAGTCAACGCGGTTCCGCTGGCGCTCGCAGGCCGGAAAGCGCTGCATGAGGATGAACCCGCCGCGCGCGCTGGCTACCGTGCGCTCATCGCATCGCTGGGGCTCGCGCTCGATGCCGATGACCCGAAGCAGCTTGTGCTCTTTCCCGAGATGATTGCGCGGGCGGATCCGCCCGAGATCACCACCGCCTGCTGGGGTATCCTGAACAAGGCGCCCGAAAGCATCATGTGCGCCAGCCAGCGCATGGTCGTGCGCCGCAAGGGGGCTCAGGCCACGCGCGTGCTCGCGTGTACCCTGCTGGTCGATGATCCGGCCTTCGATCTCGGCGCCACGCTGGGGGAGGCGACCGCTGTCCCGGTGAAGCTCAACCATCCCTGGTGCGCGAGTTTCTGCGTGCTCGGCGGGGCGAGTTGTTCGGCCTGAAGCCGGCCTCTTGCCGATTGGCGCCCTCGCTGCCACATGGGGCACCTTAAAAACCCCCCGCAAGGCCGCTTCCGATGACCGAGACACCGCACGAAACCGGCGATTTTGCCGCCACATTCCAGATTGAGGGCCGCCCCATCCGGGGGCGCGCCGTGCGCATGGGCGCGGGCAGCATTTCGCCCATCCTCGACCGGCATGACTATCCGCCCCACCTCGCGCAAATCTTGGGCGAAGCGGTGACTTTGGCTGCGCTGGTGGGCGCGTCTCTCAAGTTCGAGGGCAAGATCCTCGTGCAGGCAGAAGGCGACGGCCCCGTGACGCTACTCGTCGGCGAGTACAATACCAATGGCAATGTACGCGGCTACGCGCGCTATAATCCGGAGGGCTGGGCGAACCTCGAACGCGTCAACAAGGGCGGCGAGCCGCACATGCCGCAGCTGTTCGGTCGCACGGGCCGGCTCGGCCTGATCCTCGTGCAGGACAATCCGGACATCCAGCCCTACCAGGGCATCGTCCCGCTCAACAAGGCAACGCTCGCTCAGTGTGCGGAGGACTATTTCGACATGTCGGAACAGGTGCCGTCCAGCATCCGGATCGCTGTCGACCGCGCCGCTTCAGGCGCGTGGACGGCCGGCGGCATGCTGGTCCAGCGCATTGCGGCCGACGATGCGCGCGGCGAGACGGATGAAGGCTGGCGCGAGGCAGAGATGCTGTTCTCGACGCTGACGCCCGCCGAGCTGATCGACCCGGCGCTGCCCATGACCGAGCTGCTTTACCGCCTGTTCCACGAGCAGGGCGTGACGCTGGAAAGCGGCATGAAAGTGCTTGATCAGTGCACGTGCAGCGAAGAACGCCTCGTCAATACGCTGAGTCAGATGCCGGACGAGTCGCTGCGCGAACTCGTTGAGGAAGATGGCAACCTGTCGATCGACTGCCAGTTCTGCGCGCGCCACTACAATGTGGACATCGCGCGCGTCACCGGGCCGGTGAACTAGGCCCTATTCGGGCGCGTCCATCGCGAGGATGACCTGCGCATAACCGCGCGCGAGGCGGCCCATGTTCTCGACGCTGGTGCGCTCGTTCGTGCCGTGGAAGCCGGTGAGTTCATCCGGCGTCAGCACGGACGGCGCGAACCGGTAGACGTTGCCGGTGATCGCCTCGGCGTAGCGTGCGTCGGTTGCGCCGAGCACGAGGCCGGGGGCGACAGGCGCGCCGGGGAAAGTGGCTTCGGCGACGCTAGCGAGCACGGCATAGGCCCGGTTGTCGGTGGGTAAGACGTTGGACGCGCCGGTACCGGCGATGCCCTCCTTGTCGGTCACGATCTCGATACCTTCGAT
>JAIXVM010000278.1 GCA_027482995.1 Hyphomonadaceae bacterium
AAGAGAACCAGGTGTCGAGCACGTCCTCTTCCTGATAGAGACGGACGTGGGTTTCGTGATCACCGGACAACATGGCCTGGCGGGCCTCGTCGCGGCTCGCCGACACGACCACGGGACGGCGGTAGAAAGCTTCCGCCGCCGCGAGCGCCTCGGCTTCGCTGGCCGCCACAAAAATGTTTCCGGGGCCATCATGCGAATGATCCACCGCAATCTGGTGGCCGCCATTGCCGTCGGGCTCTGTGGTCATCGCCGGTCCGTACCAGGCCGGTATCCGGTGGCCCCACCACAGCTGACGGCTGACGCACCAGGGCTGGATGTTGTCCATCCAGTTGTAATACGTCTTCGTCCAGTTCTCCGGCACGAACCGCGTGCGCCCGTCTTCGACCGCTGCACGCGCGGGCTTCGCCAGCGTCGCGGCATCGACATACCACTGGTCCGTCATCCACGGCTCGATCACGACACCGGACCTGTCGCCAAACGGCTGCTCGATCTTCAGGTCCTCGATACGCGCCAACAGGCCCAGGGCTTCGAATGCTTCAACGACCTTCTCGCGCGCCTTAAACCGGTCGAGCCCGCGCAGCTCAGCCGGAATGCCGGCCGCGTCGGCATCGGCGCCGTCGGCGATGGCGGCGACGGCCGTCAGGATGTTCAGAGGCGCATGCCCCGCCCGCTTGCCCACTTCAAAGTCATTGAAGTCATGAGCGGGCGTGATCTTCACCGCGCCCGAGCCCTTTTCGGGATTGGCATACTCATCCGCGATGATCGGAATGCGCCGCCCGGTAATCGGCAGCACGACGTGCTTTCCGACAAGGCCGGCATACCGCGCGTCTTCCGGATGCACCGCAACGCCCGTATCGCCCAGCATCGTCTCCGGCCGGGAGGTCGCCACCGCGATATAGTCGCGCGCCGCGAACGTGATGTTCCCGTCTTCGTCCTTGACCGGATGATTGTAGGTCACACCATCCGCCAGCGGATATTTCAGGTGCCAGTAATGCCCGGCAACTTCGCGCGTCTCCACTTCCAGATCCGAGATCGCCGTCTGGAAATGCGGGTCCCAGTTCACCAGCCGCTTGTCGCGGTAGATCAGGCCCTTGTTGTAAAGATCGACGAACACTTTCGTCACGGCCTTCGACAGGCCTTCATCCATCGTGAAGCGCTCGACCGACCAGTCACACGACGCGCCGAGCCGTTTGAGCTGGCCCGCAATTGCGCCGCCGGATTCTTCCTTCCACGCCCAGACGCGCTTGAGGAAAGCTTCGCGGCCCATCGTGCGGCGATCCTGATTCTGACCTTCCTTGGCCAGCTGGCGCTCCACGACCATCTGCGTCGCGATGCCCGCATGGTCCGTGCCCGGCTGCCACAGCACATTCTTGCCCCGCATCCGCTCGAACCGGATCAGCACGTCCTGCAACGTGTTGTTCAGCGCATGTCCCATATGCAGCACGCCGGTCACGTTCGGCGGCGGGATCACGATCGAGTAAGCCTGCGCGCTCGTGTCGCCCGAAGGTCGGAAGCAGCCTGCGGCTTCCCACGCTTTGTAAAGCCGCGCTTCGGCCTCGGCAGGATCAAATCTCTGGTCAAGCATCGTCGGAAAGGTCCGGTAAGAGCACAAAAGAAAAGCGCACCGGTGAAGGCGCGCCGTTCCCTATATCAAGTTTGGGAAATGAGGCTAGCGCGCCATGCGGGCGATCCGCTGGACTTCGGCTTCTACCTTTTCCTCGACGATTCCCGGAAGGTTGGCATCGAGCCATTCCTTGATCATCGGCTTGAGCAGTTCGCGGACGAGACCTTCGATCGTGTTGTTGTCGGTCGAGATCTCCATCTTGGAAATCAGCTTGCCGAGCGCGCCGGCCGCCACATCGGCCGTGTGTTCGTCGGTGAGGGCAGTGTGGACGTAGCGGGCGCTGGTGGTCATGGGGGTCTCCGGAGCGTTGAAGGCAGGGCGAACAGGGGCGGCGCGGGTGATGGGCGTAACTGGCGCGGGCTCGACCGGCGCCTGAACTGCAGCCTGGCGTGCCGAACCAAGCATTTCCTCGAACGAGAATTCAGGTCCGGTCAGTTTGACGGGTGCCGGCTCGGCAACCACATCGTCACCCGCTTCGAAAATCGACTGGTCGGTATCTTCGAGGACATCGCCAGCGATGGCGTCTTCGATATCTTCGTAATCATTGCCGGGTTCCAGCGGTGCATCGCGAAATGCGGCGGTCGGAGATGGCTGGCGCGCGGGCGCCGGTTCGTCATCCGAGATTATCTTGCGGATCGACGCGAGGATTTCCTCCATCGTCGGCTCTTTGTGTGCTTCGTTGGCCATATCAGCCCCCCGTTCCTAGAATCGCTTCCGAGACTATTTCGTTCAAATAGCCAGCATCCGGTTAACAACCCTTTGACAAGGTTAACGCGGACCGCGTTCCAAGACCAGCCTGTCAACCGGTAGTGCCAAGCCCGCCCGTGGCTCTCAACAGTTGGTGCGCGGCCACATAGGCATCGCGCTCTGCCCCGATCAACGCCAGCCGCGCTTCGAAAAGCTGCTGTTCCTGATCGAGCACATCGAGGGTGGTGCGAACACCGACAGCCAGTTCTTCCTTGGCGCCTTCATACGCGATCTCGGCCGCCTCCACCTGCCGGCGGGAGGCTTCAATCGCGCGGACCGACGCCTCATAACCAAACCAGGATTGCGCCACCTGCGCCCGGACCTGCGTTTCGAACGCATCAACACGCCGGCGCGCCTGTTCCCGTTGGAGTTTGGCGGCGTTGACCTGCGCCTTGACGGCGCCGCCCGTGAAGATCGGCATCCGGCCCTGGGCAACCGCGGACACGTTGGTGTCACGGCGGCTGCTGTCGCCATAGGTTTCCTGTATCCCGGCAGTGGTGACGATGCTGAGCTGTGGCCGTCCGTCTGCCTTTGCGGCGTCCACTCCGGCGCCGGCCGCCCGTAGCTCTTCGCGCGCGGCGAGGATCGACGGGTTCTTGGCGTCGGCGTCGGCAAAGGCGACTTCGAGCGCCGTCGGCAAGGCGGGCAGAGGCGGCGGTACGACCAGGTCGCCCGGCGGCTGGCCCGTCAGGAACTCGTAAAAGGCCTGGCTGCCTTCGAGCGCAGCTTCGGCTCCGGCGAGGGCGGCTTTGGCGCCTTCAAGACGCGCCTGAGCCTGCGACACGTCCGTGCGCGTTACGACGCCCACTTCGAACCGGTCCTGCGCGGCCCGGACCTGTTCGCCGGTCACTTCCACATTGTTCTTCCGGATGGCCACCGCTTCGCGGTCGCGGCGCACGTCCACATAGGCGGTCACCACGTCGAGGATCAGATCCTGCCGGGCTGCATCGAAGTTACGGTCGGCCGCGCCGATGCCGGCTTTGGCACGCTCGATTCCCGCGCTGATGCGCCCGCCGGCATAGATTGGCTGCGATGCCTGCAATTGCGCGCTGGTAATCGGGCGCTCGCCGACGCCGAAGTTCAAAAGCGCGTCCGTATCGACAGACTCATACCCGCCGCTCGCGGAGAGGTTGACCTGGGGCAGGCGGGCAGACCGCGCGAGATCAAGGTTTTCTCTGGCGATATCAGTGCCGTAGCGCTGGATTTCGAGCGTGGGATTGGTTTCAAAAGCCGCCGCGATCGCTTCAGGCAGGGTCTCGGCATGCGCCTGGATGCCGAACATCAAGCTGGCGAGACTCGCCCCGACTAGGAGCTTCAGTTTGTTGGCGAGCATCACGGGCATCCTTGGCTGAGCTTCCGGTATATAGCTGCCGACGGGTTCAAGGTGAACAGCAATCCCCTTGGAGCCGAATTGCAGCTTCCGACCGTTAGGCCTCAAAAGCTAAAGTACGGTTTCCGGTCGAACTCGGAAAATCTCGGCGGGCTGGCATCGAACCCGGCGCGGGCCGCCACCGCCGTTCCAGACTTCTGAACAATCGAGCCGCGCCCGACGCCGCCGTCATCCACGATCACGGCCACCAGCCGTCCCCCGTCCCGCAACTGTGCGGTCCAGGCCTCGGGCAAGATTTCCAGCATCCCCGCAACGTAAATCACATCGAACGGAGCTGCGCCCGGCACGCCTTGCCCCAGGGGCCCGGCGAGTGTTTCGATGTTCCGGGCGCCGATCACCTCGAAGCGTTGCGCCATCGCGTCCGCAAGCGCCTGCGTCTCGTCGAGCGCAACCACTTTTGCCGCCAGCTGGCTGATCAGGGCGGCTTCGTAACCAGAGCCCGCGCCGACCACCAGCACACTATCTGACGCTTTGATGTCGGCCAGTTTGATCAGTTTTGCCGTATCGCGCGGCGTCCACAGCGCGCGGTCGGGCGAGGTTGTGATCTCGTGCTCCGAATAGGCAATGCCTTGCTTGTCTGCCGGGGCGAACAACTCGCGCGGCGTGCGCATGAAAGCCGACACGATGGCGGGTTCGGTGACGTCATTTGGGCGGATCTGGCTGTCCACCATGATCTCACGGGCGCGGGCGAAATCCATGCGAGTCTGTCCCCTCGAAAGCGGTCCGGAATGACCCGCCATGTATCACGACAGGGTCAGGACGCAATCGGCGCGAGGCGGCGCAATAAGACTGCGGGCCCCAATTGTGCGGGCCGCTGCTGCCTGCTAGACGCATGCGCCTTGACGAAGGCTCCATGGCGGAGTGGTGACGCAGCGGATTGCAAATCCGTGCACCCCGGTTCGATTCCGGGTGGAGCCTCCAAGTCAGATTCGGCGCGCCGCGATGGCATGCAAGTTGCTCCGGACAAGCCCACGGGGCCCTGTGGCGGAGCGTAACGCTGCAGAACAGAATATCTGCAACACCTGGTTCAACTCCAGGCAGGGCCTCCAGACGCACATAACCCCGCATCATAGTCGTAAACGCGGGGGATCCAGATTTATCCAGTCTGTTAACGCGCCGTTAACTATATCGGGCGACCTTGTGCGTGTCTTCTTTGGAGACACCCACCATCACCCAACGCCTTTGGCGGGAGCTCACGCTTCCGCCATTTTTTTGTTTCGCGGCCAGTCGTGAACCCGTCACAGAAATTATCCCGGCGCCGCACTTAGGCACTTGAACGGGCAACGCGCTCTGCTATGCCCCCGTCTCCGGCTATTCCGTGATAGCTCAGTTGGTAGAGCAGGCGACTGTTAATCGCCCGGTCGCAGGTTCGAGTCCTGCTCACGGAGCCACTTCCCGAAACACAATCATCAAAGCGCTCAGCGCGCCGCACGCGCGTTTGCGGAATATCGTTCGGCAGAAGTGGGAAATGGTGCCCGGGGGCGGAATCGAACCACCGACACGCGGATTTTCAATCCGCTGCTCTACCCCTGAGCTACCCGGGCGGGCCAGTTAGGGAAGCGGCTACTTAACGAAGGCCCCAAAGCTTGTCCATGGCCTTGTCCATGCCGATTTCAGCGCCGTCCCGGCCGGGCCTGTCTAGCCGTCATCTCCGTGCGTTTGCGCCGGCCGGTCCGGGTTGTCATCGGTGTCTTCGGCCGGGCCGCCCGAAATCGCATAGGCCCCGTTGAGCCAACTGCCGAGATCGGCATCCGCGCAGCGCTTCGAACAGAACGGCCGGTATTCGGTGATCACCGGATGCTTGCGGCACCGCGCGCAGGACGGCTTTCGGGGCAGGGGCGGCGTGCTCATTCGTCAGGTCTCACTTCAGGCTTGGCAGATGCGCCCGCCGCGATGGCCAGCCGCGCGCCATATGTCTTGGCAAGCTCGCCTTCCGCATTCAAGCCGCTCCCCGCAAGCCAGGCAAAGGCCGGCGCGGGCAGGGTGAGCCGCAGCCGTCCCATCCGATTCGTGCGGGCCGCCGCTTCCAGCGCCCGCAGGCCGCCCAGAGCGGTGGTCTCTGGCGTGGGCTCGCCGTCCGCGCCCAGCAACCGGTCCCGCAGCGGCGTCAGTTGCCAGTCCGCCGAAATCTCCATCAGTCCGAACACGGACGGAACCAGCGCCTTCACCTGCCGCGCGGAGATGTCCCGGAACGCCGCCAGAAACGCAGCCCGAACCTGCTCGCCCGCGGCCTTTTCGATCGGCGCGACACAGTCCAGCACGACAAGACCTCCGAGGCCCCGCAGATGGATCTGCCGCGCGAGCATCCCGGCCGCCTCGACATTTATCGCAAGCGCTGCCGCTGCTCGCCCGCCGCGCGCGGCCCGGCCTGCCGTGTCGATGTCGGCCGCCGTCAGCGCTTCGGTCGGCTCGATCCGGAGCCGCCCGCCGCCGCGAAGCGGCACCGCCGCCGCAAGCGCGTCCTCGAACGCCGCGTGAACCTCCGCGTCGCCCGCCGGCCGGTCCTCAACCCGCGCTGCCGCGCCGCCGCTCAGGCTCGCCCGCCAAAGATCAGCTGCGTTCAACCCCGCCGCATCCGGCCCCGCCAGCCGCAGCCTCGGCACCTTGGTGCGCCGCCCCTCTGCGACCACGTCCACGTCGATGGCGGCGCCTTCCGCGTACGTCTCGCCCGCCTTGAGTCTCAGGAACCCATCGCCCTTAGCTCCGAGATCAATAAACGCCCCGCCCGTCGAGGCATCGAGCTTGCGCACGCGCCCCGTCAATCGCTCCCCGAACGAAGGTCTGCGCGCTGCCTCGTGCGCACGCTCTACGAATAACGCGACCGGACATCCGCTACCGTCCAGCGCCGCCCACCGCGTTTCGCCAAGCGTCTGTTCGCGCAGCAGGCGGTCAACCGGCATATCTCAGGTGATCATTCGGATAAGGGCCGCCGTCGCCGGATCGCTCGCCGTGTCAGGCGCGCTCAGCGCCGGGCGCAGCCGCGCCGCCATCGTCTTGCCGCGCTCGACGCCCCATTGGTCAAACGGATTGAGCCCCCAGAGGTGCCCGGAGAAATAGGTCCGGTGCTCATACATGGCCAGCAGCGACCCGAACGCCTCCGGACCGAAAGCCGCATGGGAGAGCACCGTCGAAGGCCGCCCCCCCGCATGTACCTTCTGCGGTGCGACGCCTGGCGGCAGGCCCGGCTCTTCGGCTTCGACCTCTGCGAGGCTGCGCCCGTTGGCGAGCACTTCGGCCTGCGCCAGCGCATGCGAGGTCAGCGTCGACAGTCCCTCCGCATCGCGGCTCCGGTCGGCCGCCAGGATGAATTCGCACGGCACCGCCTGCGAGCCCTGATGCAGCCATTGATGATAGGAGTGCTGGCCCACAGAGCCTTCGCCGCCCCAAATCGCCGGCGCCGTTGGCGGTGGAACGGACTGTCCGGTCGGCCCGACCGACTTGCCGTTCGATTCCATCTCCAGCTGTTGCAGGTAGGTGGGCAGCATCCGCAGCCGGTTGGCATAGGCCAGCAGCACCCGCATCGGCGCCTCGCGCACCGAGGCGTTCCAGTAATCGAGCAGCGCGAGACGCATCGGCACGTTGTCGCTCAGCGGCGCTGTTCGCGCGTGCGCGTCCATCTCCGCTGCGCCCTTGAGGATCGCCCGGAACACATCGGGCCCAAGCGAAATCATGCAGGCGAGCGACGCAGCCGACCAGAGCGAGAATCGCCCGCCGACCGAAAGCGGCATGTCGAACAGGTGCGCCGCGCGTCCGCCCAGCCAGGCGGTCGCCTTGGCCGGATTGGCCGTCACCAGCCCCAGATGCTGGCTCGCCGCATCCCCCAGCGCCGCCTCCAGCCAGGTGCGCGCGCGGTTCAGGTTATAAAGTGTCTCTTCCGTCGCGAACGATTTCGACACGCCGATGACCAGCGTGGATGCCGGATCGAGCCCGGCGAGTGCCCGGTCCAGATCATACGGATCGACGTTCGCGGCAAACTTCAGCGTGATCGCCGGATCGGCCTTGTCCTCGAACGCATCGGCGATCAGGCGCGGGCCGAAATCGGACCCGCCGATCCCGATATGCAGCACCGCCTTGAACCGTTCGCCCTTCGCCGTCCGCACCTCGCCGGCGCGGACCTTTTCGGCAAAGGCGAGCGCTGGCAGCACGCTTTGGCGCACGGTTTCGGCCTCGCCGGAGAGCGCCGATCCGGCCCGCAGTGCCCAGTGCAAGGCCGGGCGGCCCTCGGAAGGATTGACGATCTCTCCGCCGAACAGGCGCCGGGCAGCCTCATCCAGACCGGTCTTGCCCCCCCCTTCAAGAAGCTCGGCTTCCGAAGCGGTGTCGAGATAATGACGGGCGAGGTTGACCTTCCATCCTGCGGCAACCAGAGGGGCGATCTCGGCGCGGTCCGCCGCGAGGTTTCGGAGCGATTTGCCCGCCAGCCGGGCCGCGTGAAGCTTCAGTTGGTCTCTCACGGCGGGTCTCCTCGGCCAGTTGCGCGATTCCGCGCGCGTTATCCGCCGCCGGCGGCGCGCGGGCAAGGGCTGCGCAATCGGACGCAAGACTGTCACAAGCCTGCTTGAATCCACGGGGCGACATGGGTATGAGGCGCGCTCGACAGGCAGGTGGCCTGACAAGTGTTTGGTTAAACCTGATCCGGTCCGCCGGACGCAGACCCGGAAACAAAGGAGAGGCCCGATGGGCAAGGCAAAGTTTGAGCGTACGAAGCCGCACGTGAACATTGGCACGATTGGTCACGTTGACCACGGCAAGACGACGCTGACGGCAGCGATCACGATCATTCTGGCGAAGTCGGGCGGGGCGACGGCGAAAGCCTATGCCGACATCGACGCAGC
>JAIXVM010000004.1 GCA_027482995.1 Hyphomonadaceae bacterium
CCGCGACCATCAACGCCGCCGACCTTCTCGGGCTCACCGCCGAAATCGGCACGCTGGAGCCGGGCAAGAGCGCAGACCTCATCGCCGTGAAGGGCGACCCGCTCAAGGACGTGAAAGTCCTCAAGCAGGTCGAGTTCGTCATGGTGCGCGGGGATGTCGCGAAAGAGTAGGCGCCGCGGCGGTCAGTCTTGAGACATCAGGGCTGACAGGGCGGTTGGTCCTTCTTCTTCTTGCCAAACAGGCCCGCGCCCGGGATCTGGGACATCAGTGCGTCCTTGACGAGGTCGCCGGCTTCCGGCGGCGGGCATTTCGGCAGGTCGCTGCCTGCATCCGCCATGCCTTCCGCGGCCATGCCGGCGGACATCATGTCCGAAAGGTTGCCAACCATCAGGTTCGCAACCGATTTGACGCGAACTCGCGCGGTCCATTCCTGGTTCCATGCCACTTTCGGATCACTCGGCCGTTCCGGATGCACGAGGTTCAGTTCTCGCCCATAGGCAATGCCTCGGGCGTTCACGAACATCGCGTCCGCAAAGATGCCCGCCGGAATCTCGCACGAGGTTTTCGACGTCGGCAGGATCGCCTTTTCCTTCAGGTACTTTTCCTGGTTCGCATTCGAGAGGTAGTTGACGAGGCCGTCGCCCGCCTCCGGCACTTCGGACGAGCTCCACTGCGTGAAGGTCATCTCTTCCGGCTTTCCGCCGCTGCCTTCCGTCATCGCCATGCCGCTCGCATTCACGAAATAGGCCGAGGCTTGCGCCAGCGGTGACCAGGCCAGCGTGATCACCGAGGCCTTGTCGCCGCTGGAGCTGAGCCCGAGATCCGGCAGGAAGTCCTGCGCCGCGCCGATCGAGAAGCTCAGGCTTGCCGGCACGCCCGCGCCCGTCACCGTATGCGTTCCTGCGAGCGAGGCATCCTTCGGCAGGCGTTTGGAATTGTCCTTGTTCGGCCAGAAGCTCGAGTTCCGGTTGGAGGTCGCGCCCCGGTCAATCTCGACCCGCGAGCGCAGCGCCTCGCCCCAGACATCCACGCCCTTCTTGCTGTCGAACTCGATGGTCTGGACGTTCGGCTGGCCCGGCCGCACCTTTGCGCCGCAGCCCCAATAGGTCTTGATCGTGATCTTCATCTTGCCTTCGGGCGCCTCGGGCGTCGGCTCATCGAAGGGCGTGCGGCCGCTGACCTTGGCCGGCGGGCGCAGGGGCAGGCTGGCGCCCAGCTTCACCGTTTTCGGGATCGCCTGGTCGGCCTTCACGGCACCCGGCGTACGCGCGTCGAAGATGGCAATGTCGACTCGCTTGCCATCCTGGCCCATGTTGGCGGCGCCGAACCAGTTGTCGCCATTACCAAACGCACTGCCGAAGCCGGAGTCTCCGCCGCCCATCATGGCGCCGAGGCCCATCAGACCGCCGCCCTGCATCGGTTGTCCCGTGGAGATATCCATCCAGTAATTGACCGGCGCCGGGTTCACGACCTGTTTGGAGGTGCTTCCCGCGCCCTGCGCTGCCGAAGGTATGGCGAGCGCCGCCACCGCGCAGGCGGCCAGCGCCAGTTTCCGAGTTGTTGATGCCGTTCTCATGTGCGTCCACCCATGACTTATGGTCCCCCGACCGTCCCGTCGGGAAGATAGCATGGCGGCCCGGCCTGTCACGCGGATTGGCGCAGGCGCGGCAGGCGTCAGGTAAAGGCGACATTCAGCCAGCTCGGGCGCACATAGGTCTCACCAAGGTCGCGCGCGACCAGCTTGTGCGCAATCGTGCCCTGATCGACCGTCAGTCCATTTGCCAGGTGCCGATTCGCATTGATCGCGCCCCGCGCGCCCTTGTTCGCAATCTGCATCACGAAGGGCAGGGTGGCATTGTTCAGCGCATAGGTGGACGTGCGCGGCACTGCGCCCGGCATGTTCGCGACGCAATAGTGAAGTATTCCGTCCACGTCATAAATCGGATCTTCGTGGGTCGTCGCGTGGCTTGTCTCGAAACATCCGCCCTGGTCGATCGCGATGTCCACCAGCACAGCGCCGGGCTTCATCGTCTTCAGCTGCTCGCGGCTGATCAGCTTCGGCGCCGCGGCGCCCGGAATCAGCACGGCGCCGATCACGAGGTCGGCTTCCTTGATCGCTTCGGCGAGAGCGTGCGCCGTCGAGTACATCGTCTTGAGGCTGCCGCGGAACTGCTCGTCGAGCTGTCCGAGGCGCACATTGTTCCGGTCAAAGACGGTCACGTCCGCGCGCATGCCGACCGCGATTTCCGCCGCATGCGTTCCGGACACACCGCCGCCGATGATCACGACTTTCGACGGTGCCACACCCGGCACGCCGCCGAGCAGGATGCCGCGCCCGCGCTTCGTGCGCATCAGCGCCCAGGCCGCCACCTGCATCGACATGCGCCCCGCCACCTGGCTCATCGGGCGCAGCAGCGGCAGGCCGCCTTCGTCATCGGTCACGGTCTCATAGGCAATCGCCAGGCACCCCGATTTCATCAGCCCTTTGGCCTGCACCGGATCCGGCGCCAGGTGCAGGTAGGTGAACAAGGTATGCTCCGGTGTCAGGCGCGCGGTCTCTTCCGGCTGCGGCTCCTTCACCTTCACGATCAGCTCGCTGCCGGCGAACACTGCGGCAGCGTCCTGCGCGAGCTGCGCGCCGACGGCGAGATAGGCGTCATTGTTGAAGCCCGAATTCACGCCCGCGTCCGATTGCACCAGCACGCTGTGACCTGCACGGACAAGTTCGCCCACGCTTTCCGGTGTCAGGCCGACACGCGATTCCTGCTTCTTGATTTCGGTTGGAACGCCAATGCGCATTGTGCCTCTCCCCGGGGAAAGTCCATGCGTATAGCTTCGTGCGGACGCAATTTCCAGCCCTCAACGGACCCAGCCCGTCCGGCGAAGCCGCCAACAAAAATCCCCCCTCCGGCGAACCGAAGGGGGGACCATGTGCCGGGCACAAGCGAGCCGGCCAACTCTAGAGATCAGTCGATCAGAAGACCTTCGAGATCATGACGACGAAGTTCTCGTCAGCCGCGTCACCGGCGAATGCGTCGTCGATGTCGGTGTCGGTGTACTTCAGGGTCAGGTCGAACGCGCTGAACGCGTAGGCACCGCCGAGCGACCAGTTGGTGTAGTCGCCGCCGCCGTCGAAGCTGGCATTGCCGACGCTGGCCAGGCCTTTGAGCTTTTCGGTGAACGCGTAAGCGCCGGTACCTTCAACGTAAGTGTTCTTGTTGTCCGGGTCGTAATAGACCGTTGCGCCGCCCGAGAGGGCGTCCGCGGTGAAGCCGAGGCCGGCCTTCAGTTCGGTAAAGTTCAGGTCGTCTTCACCCGGATAAACATAGGTGATCACGCCAACGTCCCAGGACAGGTTGTCGGTGAAAGCGCCACGGAAGCCGCCATAGAGGTCGACTTCGATATCGGCGTCAGAACCGAAATCCACGTTGGAGGCCCAGCCGCCGACGTAGAATCCGCCGTTGGTGTAATCAACGCCGGCCTGGAGCGTGGCGTTGTTGTCCGTCTGCGACACGCCGCGCCAGACATAGTCATTCGCGACGGCTGCGTTGAAGGACACGTCGCCTTGAGCTTGAGCGGTTCCCGCGGCGGCGACAAGCGCGGCGGCAAGGAGGCTGGCCCGGGAGAGATTGTTGTTCATGTTTGAGACCTTGCTTCTGTATCCACGCTCTTGATCGAGCGGCGGGTCCAAACGACCCCAGTCCGCGTACGATTTCGATGGTAAACGTGGCGTTAACCGCCGCTTTCGGCAAACTTCGCCGGGCTTTTGGGCAGGCCAGATGCGGCATGCCCGTGCTTTGTGCGATGCAGCGAATCCACACTTGTGTGGCAGATTCGCAACAAAAATCAGGATCAGCGCGCCACCATCGGCGCGTATCCCAGGTGCATCCCTGCATCCACGAGCAATGTCTCGCCGGTCACGTGCCGTGAGGCGTCCGTCAGGAAGAACACGGCCGAGTCGGCGATGTCGTCCGGGCCGCTCGCGACGTTCAGCGGAACCGACGCCGCGACGCCCGCTTCCATCTTTGCGTACTGCTCCGGGCTCATCTCGTCCTTGAACCAGCGCGTGCCGATAAAGCCGGGGCAAACCGCATTGACGCGGATCGCCGGGGCGAGCGCCCGGGCAAGGCTCAGCGTCATCGTGTTCAGGGCGCCCTTGGTCGCGGCATAGGCCACCGACGAGCCTATCCCGGTCACGCCGGCGATCGACGAGACGTTCAGCACCGCCGAGGCCCGCCCGGTCTGACGGTGCGCCTCGACGAGCAGGGGCTTCACCTTCTGGAGCATCAGGAAAGGCCCCGCGACATTCACCGCATACGTGTGCAGGAAATCCTCGCGGCTCAGCGCGTCGAGATCGGAATGGTCGCGGGCATGTTTGGTGATCCCGGCATTGTTGACGAGGATATCGAGGCGTCCACCTTGCGCCGCCGCTTCGGCGAGTTTCGCGCAGCCTTCATCGGTCGAAACATCGGCCTGCACCAGCCGGGCTTGCGCGCCGGCCTTCTGGCAGTCGGCGACGGTCGCCTCGGCGTCCGCGACCGACTTGGTGCAGTTGATGATGACGCTGGCGCCGCGCTCGGCGAGCCTCAGCGCGATGGAACGGCCGAGGCCGGTGGCCGATCCCGTCACGAGGGCATGCCGGCCTTCGAGGTCCTTGGGTTGGTTCACGATTTTTCCTCCCGCCGCTTCTGATTTGGCTGGCGACCTATTAGCGCGGCGCATCCTGTAGAGTCTATCGGCGCGCACGCGATACGAGAGTGAGCCCCCGGCTTGTAAGCAACCGGCAGGAAGGCGAAAAAGTGTCAACACAGATTGACGGATTCGTTCCTTGGATGGTCTCTTTCGCCTCGTCTACGTCAGTACGGCCCAACCGGGTCTGACCGACCATGACGTCGAACGGCTGCTCAACGAATCCCAGTCCAACAACAACGAACGCTTCATCACGGGATACCTGGTCCATAACGGCCAGAATTTCATGCAACTCATCGAGGGGCCGCATGAAGAGGTGAACGACCTCTACGCCCGCATCCTGCGCGACCGCCGGCACACCGGCGTCGTGCGGATCATGGCGGAATGGGCGGAGCGGCGCGCCTTCCCGAATTGGTCGATGAACTATTTCCGGGTCGATATGCACGGCTCCGTCGGCATGATGATCGCACGGCAGGCGGACTCTCTCGACACGCTGATGGAGGCGCAGGTGCCGCGTGACCTGCTGCACATGTTCTCCAAGTTCATTCAGCAGACGGAATATCCCGAACCGCGCGGCGACCATCCCGCCAGCACTGCCATCCAGCGCCGCCGCGAACAGCAGGATCCCCGCGAGTAGGCTGGCCGCTTATTCCGCGTCCACCGCCGCCTGCACGGCCTTGTAGAACGCCTTGCGCTCCTCGAACTCGCCGTCCTTCAGGCCAAGCGCCGTCTTCCAGTTTGCGTTGGACGCGATCACCAGCCGGCGCGACGGGTCGATGAAGATGCCCTGACCGAAAATGCCGTCCGCCTCGAACGCGCCCGCATCCTTTGTCCACCACTGGAACCCGTAGCCTTCACCCGCCACGCCGTAATCGGCCTGTTTCACGGTTGCTTGCTCCAGCCAGTCCGCCGGCACGACGGGCCCGGCCGGCGTTGCGGCGCCGTCAAGAATGAACTGTCCGAACCGGGCGAAATCGCGCGTCGCCGCCTGGATGCAGCAGCCGCTGATCTCGTGCCCGTCCGCGCCGAGCAGCCAGCTCGCATTCTGTTCCATGCCGTACGGCGCCCAGATCTTCTCCGACAGGTAATCGGCCACCGGCTTGCCGGTCGCCGAACTCACCAGCACGCCGATCAGGTTCGTCTCGCCGGTGGAGTAGTTCCACACCTCGCCCGGCGGATGCGCCCGCCCGAGGCTGCGCATGTACGACACCGTGCCGTTCACGCCCGGCTCCGGTTCATGCCGGTCAAACTGCGCGACGTTCGAGTTCGGGTCCTCATAGTCCTCGTTCCAGGCCACTCCGGACGTCATCGTCAGCAGCTGCGCGATGGTCACGTCGTCATAGGGCGAGCCCTTGAGATCGGGGATGTAGGTGCTGACCTTGTCGTTGAGGCTCTTGATGTGCCCGTCCGCAATCGCCGCGCCGACCAGCGTCGAGGTTAGCGATTTCGCCACCGAGAAACTCGTCCAGTGCCCGTGATCGGTGAAGTCGTTGCCATACCGCTCCAGCCGGATCTTCCCGTCGTGCACGATCACCAGCGCGGCGGCGTTCTGGCTTTCCATGTAGGCATCCAGATCAACGCCCGCGCCGAGGTCCAGCGGCTCGCCTGCCGGGAGGGGATGGACGGCGTCGCCCTTCTTGATCGGCCGCGATTCGATGATCAGCGGCAGCCGGTCCATCATCCGGAACGCGGCGTCGCGCTGCGGGACGGACCAGAACAACACGTCCCGGCCTTCAGGCGGATGGGTCGCCACCGCCCGCCAGTCCGGCCCGATCAGCATCCAGCCCACGCCCCCGGCAACCACCAGCGCGGCGAGCGTCACGCCGATGCGGCGCAGCCAGTTCGCAGGCTTGGTCATCCGTCAGTCCCCCCGTTGCGCGATGTCTGTGAGTCAACCTAACGGCCAATCCGGGTGCCGCAAGGGCGGGGGCGTCAGTTGCAGACTTCCTGTTCGCAAAACTGAGGGCCCCATTCATTCGCGCCGCACTGCACCATCACCCTCGTGCAGACCGGCGAGTTGGAGTAACCGCCATAGCCGTAAGGATTGGCGTCGAGATTTCTGATAAATTCGGCCGCTCGAGTACTGCCTGCACTAACAGCGGCTTGATACCACTGCCGGGCAAGCTTGACGTCCTTTGTCACACACCGCCCGTTTTCCAATGCAAGTCCATAATTTTCCATGGCTGTTGGATCCCCAGCTTGAGCGCCCATCAAATGCCAAGAGGTTGCAGCGCACAGGTCTTTGGTTACCCCCAATCCGACTTCCAAGACGTAGCCATAATTGGTCATCCCACCAGCGTATCCAAGTTCTGCAGATTTCTTGTACCAGTTAGCGGCTTCGAACTCATTTTTCTGCACACCAATGCCCTTCTGCAGTAACCAGCCATATTCGTTCATCGCGAACGGATTGCCAGCTTGAGCGGCCTCCATCATGAGCCAAGCTCCGCTTTCGATATTTCTGTTCGTGCCAATTCCGTTGATCAGCATGTATGCAAAATCTGCCTTAGCGTTCACGTTTCCGGCCAACGATCCTCGGGCGAACCACATGGAAGCCTCTTCGTTGTTGATCGTTCCATCCCAACCATCCCGGAGGGCTATGCCGCAATTATAGAATGCGAACACGTTCCCGGCGTCGGCCGCAGCGCAATACCAACTCTTTGCCACCGCCTTCTCGGCAAAACCTCTGTAGCCAAGTTCAAGCGCCAAGCCGAAGTTTCGCATTCCTCTCGGGTGCCCAGCTTTTGCCGCAACCTGGCACAAGTCGTAAGCCCCGACTAAGTCGGTGAATCCCCAAGTGCCCTCTGCATAGGCCATGCACATCAACGTGTTGGCTGCTCCGTCACCCTCTGCAGCCGCAAGGTTGATTTCGTCGCGACGATTCGCTGCGCCAGAAAGCGCAAGAATTGTATCCGCAGCGCTGTTCGACCAATCATAGGGGTATACGCCCCATCGATCCGCCGTCTCTCCGCTCTGCGCCATCGAAGGGGCAGACGCCGCCAAACACAATGCCGCAACCAGCCCGGCCCAGAACGCCTTCATTTTCAGATCCCCCGCCAAACTGTAAACCAGCTTAACCTCAGCGCGTTTGCGTGTCAGCCGGTTGACGCCCTGCGCCGCCCGATTGCCGTATCGGCAAGCATGGACAAGGCGTCAGACCCGGCTTAACTGCGGCAGGTTTAAGAATGAGGGGCTGCCGGGCGCAATGTTCAAGAAAATCCTGATTGCCAACCGAGGCGAGATCGCCGTTCGCGTCATCAAGACGTGCCGCCGGATGGGTATCAAGACCGTCGTGGTCTATTCGGATGCCGACGCGAACTCCATGGCGGTCGAGATGGCCGACGAGTCCGTCTATATCGGCGGCTCGCCGGCGGCTCAGTCCTACCTCGTACAGGACAAGATCATCGCCGCCGTGCGCCAGACCGGCGCCGAGGCGATCCACCCGGGCTTCGGCTTCCTGTCCGAGAACCCGGCCTTCGCCAAACGCCTCGAAGCTGAGAAGATCGGCTGGATCGGCCCGAACGCCTTTGCCATCGACGCGATGGGCGACAAGATCAGCTCCAAGAAACTCGCCGCCGAAGCCGGCGTCTCCACCGTGCCGGGCCATATGGGCCTGATCGAAGACACGCAGGAAGCGATCAAGATCTCGCGCGAGATCGGCTACCCCGTGATGATCAAGGCCTCGGCCGGCGGCGGCGGCAAGGGCATCCGCGTCGCCTATAACGACAAGGAGGCGCTCGAGGGCTTCACCTCCTGCCGCAACGAGGCCCGCAACAGCTTCGGCGACGATCGCGTCTTCATCGAGAAGTTCGTCGAGGAGCCTCGCCACATCGAGATCCAGATCCTCG
>JAIXVM010000061.1 GCA_027482995.1 Hyphomonadaceae bacterium
AGCGCCGGGCGGCTTTTTGGGGGGGCTGGGGGCGGAGCGGGCGGGGTCTCGGCGCTCTCGTCCATGTGCGGCGAGGGGGGCGGCGCTTTGCGGGCGCCCATGGGCTTGCGCGCCTTGAGGCCCTTGGGCGCCTTGCCGCGCGCCTTCTTGTCGATCTGCTTGAGTTTCAGCTGCTGGAGACCGGAGAGCGCTTCGCCTTCAGCGCCTTTCATGGGGTCGGCAAAGGCCGAGCCGTACTTCTCGATGCGGTCTTCCACTTCTTCGAGGAAGGCGGTCTCCCAATCGGTGAGCGGCGGCCCGAGGCCCTGCGCGGCAAGTTCGGCCGCCCGGCGCAGCTTTCGCAGCGCGGCGCGTTTCTTGCGCTCATCTACCTCCCTCGGCATTGGCTCACCTAAGGCGAATTCGCTTCCGGGGGCAATCTCACGCTTCGCCGAGGGCGATCAGATAGGTCTCGAGGATCATTTCCTGTTCATCGCGCTCGGCTTTCTCGATCTTCCGCAGACGGATCACTGCACGCAGCGCCTTGGTGTCGAAGCCGATGGCTTTCGCCTCGCCGTAAACTTCCTTGATCTGCTCGGCGACCTCTTTCTTTTCCTCTTCCAGACGTTCGATCTTGGCGACGGTCTGGCGCAGTTTTTCCCGGGTCGTTTCGTCGATCTTGGTGATCTCGGCATTGTCAGCCATGCGGTGTCCTTTCCGGGATGTTCAGGCGAAGCGGAGGCTCTTAGCGGGTCTCTGCCCCGAAGGCCAGACGCCGGATCGCGGCGGCCACGGCTTCGCCTTCGCCGTGATGCGGCATGTGGCCTTCGTCCGGCAGGGCGACCAGTTCGACCGGCACCTGTTTCTTGAGTTCGCCGACATGCAACTTCGGCGAAATGACCGTATCCTGGCTGCCGGAGAACACGATGATAGGGATCTTCAGTTCCGGGTAGCGCGCCGACTGGGCGCCCAGTTCTTCCTGCAGCGCGTTCACGTCGCGGGCGTTCGCGCGGAAGTTCTCCGGCCGAAACAGCAGTCCGATCGCAGAGTTTTCGTAATAGCCATCGGGCGGAGGCACCGGTTTGAACACGCCGTCGATGCCGCCGCGCACCTGCGCCGGGCCAACCAGTGGCAAGAGCTGGCTGAAGGCGTTGCCGAGCACGGGCGGGGCGGCCAGCGAATTGTACCAGGCGGTGCCGCCGGAGCCCCAGTCATGCGTGACCGGCGCGAGCAGCACCAGGCCTGAGACAAGATCCGGCCGGTCGAGCGCGAGGCGCAGCGCCACGGCGCCGCCGAAGGAGTGCCCGACGATGATCGCTTTTTCGCCTGGCGCGAGTGCGTCCAGCACGCCGGCCATCTGGCGGGCCTGCGCGCCGAGTTGTTCGGCGCCGTCGAAACGCTCCGAGTAGCCGTGTCCCGGCCGGTCTGCCATCAAGACGCGCATGTCGCCTTCGACGCGCGGGGCGAGCGTCCAGGTGAACTCGCGCGCATTGGCGCTGGCGCCGTGGATCATCAGGACGACCGGGCCGGAAGTGCCTTGCCGCAGCACGTGCACGTTGTGACCGTCGACAGGGACAAGCTCACCCGCTGCAGGGAAGGCGCGCTCCACTTTCGACGTGTAGGCAATGCTCGTCACGCACGCGCCAAGCCCAAGCGCGGAGACCGTCGCCACAAAAACCGTCAGCATGCGTCTCAAAGCTCCTGGCCCTCGGCCTGTTTCGTGAGCCTTGCGGCCGCGTCGCGGGCCTGGGGCAAGAGGGGATAGATCGCGAGGGCTTCGCGGTAGCTCTCCAGCGCCTGGGACTCGCCGCCAAGGCTTTCCAGAATGAAGCCCATGCCGACCCAGGCGCCGAAATGGCGCGGCTCGAGTTTCAGCGCTTCGTTGAGGTCGCGGATGGCTTCGGGATAATTCTCTTCGCTGAGGAAGAGCCCGGCGCGCCGGTGGTAGGCCTCCGGATAGTCCGGCTTGAGAAGGATCACCCGGTCCAGCAATTCGCGTGCGGTTTCGGTGTCTTCGACGGCGGCGGCGTCGACGGCGCGCTGCATCAGCAGGTCAACGGTCGCCGAGCCGGATTCGAGCCAGGTTGCCCAGATGTCGGCGGCGATGTCGGCGGCTTCGGCTTCCTCGCTCGCCGCTTTCAGGCGCGAGAACATTTCCTCGGTCGGCGCGGCCGACGCGGCGGGGGCGATCCAGATCAGCGCCGCGATGAGAAAATGCTTGAACATGAAAGCCAATATGGCGCGGCGGGGCTCGCCGGGCAACGCTTTCCCGCTGCGATCAGAGCAGGCCTTCGAGCAGCAGCGCGCGCTCAAGCCCGGCGGCATTGCGAAACAGGTGGGTGCGGAAGCCCAGCGCATCGGCGGTCGCGACATTGCGGGCCACGTCGTCGACGAAAAGCACCTCGCCGGGGGAGGGGCCGCCCATCCGGGCGAGGGCGTAATGGAAAATCCGGGGGTCGGGTTTCACCAGCTTGATATCGCCGGACACAAAGACCTGCCGGAACCGCGCCAGCACCGGATAGGCCTCACGCACCGGCGGCCAGGCTTCCGCCGGCATGTTCGAGAGGGCAAAGAGCGGCCGGCCCTGGCCAGCGAGGTTTTCGACGAGGCGTTCGCTGCCCGCGATACAACCGTCGAACATCTCCATCCAGCGCGCGCCCCAGGCGCGGATCTGGCTCTCGTATTGGGGAAATTGGCGCGTCAGATCCGCTGCATTGTCGGCGAAACTGGCGCCTGCGTCATGCTTCGTATGCCAATCCATGGTGCACACAGTGGCGAGGAACCGGTCGCGCTCGGCCGGATCGCTGAAAATCTTGCTGTACAGGCGTGCCGGTGACCAGTCGATGATCACACCGCCGAGGTCGAACAGGGCCATCCGGGCTGCCATTCTGGCGCCTCAATGCCTGTTCATCTAACCCTCAGCCTTGTTTTGCTTTGAAGCGGGGGTCAGTCTTGTTGATGACGTAAACCCGGCCCTTGCGGCGCACGATCTTGCAGTCACGGTGACGTGACTTCAGCGATTTGAGGGACGAACGGACTTTCATGGGTCTGACCTGGCACGGTTAGGAATTGGGAAAGCGGAGCGCGTAATGAATCCAGCAAGCCGAGTCAAGGACGAGGGCTGCACCCCGCAGCGGCAAAAAGGAACGAGCGCGATGATCTTTACCAGCCTGGCGCGCCCCAAATGGATGCTGACCGCCGCGATTTGCGGCCTTCTGGCCTCGTGTGCCAATGGCCCGCCTTCGGTTCCGTCGCAAAAACCCCAGATTGGTCAGCCCTCTGTGCCGGAAACCGGCCCGATCCGGTTCAAGTCCTCGGGCCACCCCGAAATGGACGCCTGGCGCGACGACTTTGCCAACCGGGCCATGGGCGCGGGCCATGACCGGGCGCTGGTGAAATCTTTGTTAGAGAACATTCGTCCCCTGCCGCTCTGGCTCGGCACCAAGGTCGAGGCGGCCACAGCGCCGAGCTCTCAGGCCGAATTTGCCAAACCGATCTGGGATTACCTGAAGGTTCCGATGGGCGAGACCCGCATCGCTGGCGGCCAGGCGAAACTCGCCGCCCTCGGCCCGAAGCTCTCGGCGATCGAGGCGCGCTACGGCGTGGACCGCCAGGTCCTGCTCGCGATCTGGGGCATGGAGACCAGCTATGGCGGCTTCATGGGCACGGACGACGCGCCCAATGCGCTCGCCAATATGGCCACCGAGGGCCGCCGCCGGACCTTTGCCGAGACGGAACTTTATGCCCTGATGACGATCGTCGAGCGCGGCTATGCCCGGCGCGACCAGCTGGGCTCCGGTTGGGCCGGCGCGATGGGCCACACCCAGTTCATGCCCTCGACCTATATCGCCCACGCCGAAGACTTTGACGGCGACGGCAAACGGGATGTCTGGAAAAGCGAGGCGGACGCGCTAGCCTCCGCCGCCAACTATCTCGCCCGGTCCGGCTATGTGAAAGGCCAGCCCTGGGGCCTCGAAGTGCGCCTGCCGGCAGACTTTGACTACAGCCTGTCCGATGGCAACGAACGCCGGATGGAAACCTGGGTTGCGGCCGGCCTCGCCCCGATCACCGGCGGCGCATTCAATACCGGCGGCGCCGAGTATGCCGAACTCTGGGTGCCTGCCGGGCACGAGGGGCCGAAATACCTGCTGTTCAAGAACTTCAACGTCTTCAAGACTTATAACCGCGCGGACTCGTATGCGTTTGCCGTCGGTCTCTCGGGCGATGCGATCATGGGCAAGCGCGGTCCGCTGACGCCGTGGCCGACGCACCTGATGCCGCTCACGGTGTCCGACATCCGCGCGCTGCAACAGGCGCTGAACGATCGGGGCTTCGATGTGGGTACCGTCGACGGGATTGCCGGCCGGCGCACCCGGCTCGCGCTTCAGGCCTTCCAGAAAACGCAAGGCCAGATCGCCGACGGCTATCCGACCAAGCCGGTGCTGACCCTGCTGCAGGCCACGCCCGTGGCCGCAGCGGCCGCGGCGCCGGCATCGGCTCCGGCGGCGCCGAACTGACGTCCGGTCGTCGCCGGGCGATATCGCGCCCGGACGACCACTCATATTTTGTTGCGCCGGGCGCAACGGATTGCCGTGTTCCGCCCGTTCAACAGGAAACTTGATGAGCTGAACATGACCGGCACCCTCATGGCTTCGATCGCAGTCAACCGCTTCGGGCTCGGCGCACGACCCGGCGAACTCGGCGCGGCAAGCGCGGATCCGAAAGCCTGGCTGGCCCGTCAGCTGAAAGACAAGGCGAGCTTCGCGGTGAAATCCGGCACGCTGCCGACGACCCGCGCGGCGGCCCTGGCGCTCGGCACCTATCTCGAAGCGGTCAAGGACAAGCGGTCCGATGCCGGGAAGTTATCGCCCGACGCGCAGGAAGATGCGGTCCTGAAACCGCTGAAGCCCTTGCGCGACATCCTGATGGCGGAGATCGAGGCGCGGACGCTCCGTGCCCTGACGACCGAAACGAGCTTTGCAGAGCGCCTTGTGCTCTTCTGGTCGAACCACTTCACCGTGTCGGCGGGCAAGGCGGTCACGCTGCCCTTTGCGGGGGTGTTCGAGCGCGACGTGATCCGGGCCGGAATGACCGGCACGTTCGCGGACATGCTGGTCGCCTCGACGCAGCATCCGGGCATGCTGCTCTACCTCGATCAAGCCCAGTCGATCGGGCCGAACTCGGTGGCGGGCAAGCGCCGAGACAGGGGCCTCAATGAAAATCTCGCGCGCGAGATACTCGAGCTGCAAACGCTCGGCGCGCAAGGCGGTTACACGCAGGCCGATGTCACGGAATTTGCCAAGGCGCTGACCGGCTGGTCGCTCGCCGGGGCGCGGACGAAGAAGCTTATTCCGAAGGCCGAGCCGGGTGACTTTGTTTTCATCGACAGGTTCCACGAGCCCGGCGCCCGCAACGTGATGGGCAAGCGCTATGCTGAGAAGGATGAGGCGCAAGGTGAGGCCATCCTGCGCGATCTCGCGGGTCATCCGTCCACGGCGCAGCGTGTTGCACTGAAGCTTGCCCGGCATTTCATTTCGGACGAGCCGCCAGCAGCGGCGGTCGAAGCGCTGGCGAAAAGCTATCGCTCGAGCGGAGGCCACCTGCCGTCCGTACACGAAACACTCATTTCGCTTGAAGCGGCCTGGCAACCTGAAGCCCAGAAGTTCAAGTCCCCGAATGAATTCCTGCTATCGGCCCTGCGCCTTACGGGCCTGCCGAAGATCGAAACGAAAGCCCTCGTCGCGGCTTACGGCCTGCTGGGGCAGGTGCCTTACCAGGCCCCGTCACCGGAAGGCTGGCCGGATGATGCCGCGAGCTGGGCGGGGCCGGACGCCGTGATCAAGCGCATAGAATGGTCGCAGGCCTTCGCCGACCGCCTCGGTAGCAAGCTTCGGCCGGAGGACATGGCCCGCGGCGCGCTTGGGGCGGCGCTGTCGGCGCGGACGGCGCAGAGTATTTCGCGCGCCGAAGGCGCCGCGCAGGGCCTGACGCTCGCCCTGATGAGCCCTGAATTCCAGCGCCGCTAGGAGACCCGCCATGCTTCCTCTGATCTCCCGCCGAACCGTCTTGCTGGCTACCGGGGCGTTTGTCCTCGCGGGCTCGGCGGGCGCCCTCACGCTCTCCAGCCAGGCCGGGGACCGCAAGTTAGTTCTCGTGATCCTGCGCGGGGCGATGGACGGGCTGGCAGCGGTCGCACCTTACGGCGATGCGCACTACCGCGCCGCGCGTGGCAAGCTGGCGCTCGCGGGTCCGGGCGAGACGGGCGGTGTTCTTCCGTTGACGGAAGGTTTCGGCCTGCATCCGAACCTTGCCTTCCTGCACAGCGCGTGGACGTCCGGCGAACTCGCGGTCGTTCCGGCCTGCGCCTCGCCCTACCGCGAACGCTCGCACTTCGACGCGCAGGATGTTCTGGAAACCGGCGCCTCCGCGGTGTTTGGCGCCAGCGATGGCTGGCTTGGCCGCGCGCTGAATGCCATGCCGCCGGAACTGAAGCGGGACGCGGTCGCCATTTCCGGCGCCTTGCCCCTGGTCCTGCGCGGGTCGGCGTCGGCGACGAGCTGGGCGCCGTCCTTCGCGCCGTCCGCGAGCGACGACACGCTGAACCGGCTGATGGATCTCTATGCCGGTGACGCGGTTCTCGGCCCGGCGCTGGCATCCGCCATCGAGACCAGCGCGATCGCCAGCGGCATGGGCATGGACAGTGAGACCGGCAAGGGCCGCCGCGCGGGTCCGGGCGCCTACAAGGGCCTTGCCGAAGCGGCCAGCCGTCTTCTCTCCGCTGATGGCGGACCTGCCGCGGCGGTTCTGTCGTTCGATGGTTGGGACACGCATGCCAATCAGGGTGCGGAGAATGGCCAGCTTGCGCTGCGCCTCGCCGGGCTGGACGCTGCCCTTCGCGCGCTCAAGGATGGTCTCGGGAAAACCTGGTCAACCACCGTCGTGGCGGTGGTCACCGAGTTTGGCCGCACCGTTTCGGAGAACGGCACGGGCGGCACCGATCACGGCACCGGCAGCACGGCCTTCCTGCTGGGCGGCGCGGTCGCGGGCGGAAAGTTCGCGGGCGATTGGCCCGGGCTCGCTCCGAAAGCCTTGTTCCAGGGCCGCGACCTCACGCCCGCGACGGATATCCGGTCGCTCTTCATGTCCGTCCTGCAGGACCATTGGGCGCTCGACCGGGCTGCGCTCGGCAAGCGCGTGTTCCCGGATGCCGGCGGCGTCGTGGCGATCCCGGGTCTTTTGCGCACTTGAGGGATGCTTCCGGTCGGCGATTTCGCCAAGTTCGGCGCTCTAGTCTACTTGCCCTGCCTGGATAAGCTCTGATGGCCATCCGATCCGCACGAGAAGGTTGTCCGGACCGGCGATGCCGACTTCAAAGATGCCCCATTCCCGGTGTCGAAGCAGACCGCCGGGCTTGATGACAAGGTCATCCACCCGCGCCGCAATCTCGGCCACGTGCGGTGTGCGAATGAAAATACCGAACGGATTGTTCTCGGCCGGAACACGCCAGGCGCCACCACCTGCCTGCGTCAGGTGAACTTCGCACCCCCAGCCTTCCATGATGACGTATTGGTGGTCGCCGCCCGTGCGTACAAATCCCAGGCTTTCCCAGAAGGGAATGGCGGCGGGCAAGTCGTTGCTCGGCACAATCGCGAAGGCGCAAACCGTTTCAGTATCCGCTGGCCCCTCACTCACCGTACTACTCCTCGCCCTCGCGCAACTCTCCCAGCCCGTCCTTCATACCGTATCGGGAGTAGAAAAACATCGCGAGCAGCATCAGCGCGCAGAGGAAGAAGGGCAGGTCCGGATTGACATATTCGTACACGAACAATCCGAAGAAGGGCGTCACGATATAGCCCATGCCATTGGCGGAAATCACGAGGCCCGCGACATTGCCCTGTAGCTGCGGCGGCACGGCGAGCGAGGCGCCGCTCGAGAAACCGGGCCGGGCGAGCCCCTGTCCGAGGCCGATCAGGAATTGCGACATGATCAGCGCCGCATAGTTGTTGGCGAATATCATCAGCACCGCGCCGAGCAGCAGGGGCAGGCAGCCGACCCACATCAGTGTCTTGTTTCGCAGGTGCAGGCGCGGGATCAGCACCAGCTGCGCCAGCAGCACGGCGACCGCGCCGACGGTGAAGGCGGGGCCGGTATAGGCCGCTGCTTCCCGGCCTGAGACGTTCAGCTTGTCCATCACGGCGAACACGAAAACCTGCGTCAGGACGCCGGTGACGAGGGACAGGCACACGGCGTAGATCAGGAAGGGCAGCACCTTCTCGGTTCGCCACAAATCCTTGCCGGCCGCTTCAGCCTCGATGCGCACAGCGTCCGCGACGGGCGCGCGGGTCTCCGGCAGGCGGAACCAGATCAGCGCGGCCATCAGCGCGGCGAGCGCCGCCGTGAACAGGGCAGGGGAGAGGATCCCCGCAGCCGCTGCCAGCGCCGCCGCAAAGGCCGGGCCGATCACCGTGCCCACGCTGAAGCCGGAGGACAGGAACGCGATCTCGCCCTGGCGCTCGGCCTTGCTGGTGCGGTCCGCCACATAGGCCTGCGCGGCGGGGTTTGCGGCAGACCCGAGCAGGCCGAACAGGCTGCGCGCGAGGGCGAGGCAGATGAAGACGGTGACCATGCTGGTCATGATGCCGGCGAGGGCCAGCGTCCCGGTCAGCCAGATCAGGAACATCGAGAGCGCGTAACCACCGAGGCCGATGGCCGCGATGCGGCGGCGGCCCCAGGTGTTGGACGCCTTGCCCCAGAATGGTGAGGTCAGTGACCAGAGCAGGGCGGAGAGCGAGAAGACCGCCCCCGCCATCCAGTCCGGCATCGCCATTTCGCGCGTCAGCTGCGGTAGTACGGCGGCCAGCAGCATCGTGTTGCCGGCGCCGATCGCCATCAAAGCAAAGAAGAGCAGGATGAAGGCGCTGCGCCTATCCGGTCTCGGTTGATCGGGAAGGCGCTCAGTCTCTCCAGCCATAAGGGTTCTTCCCGCCAGCCGCGGCAAAAGTCCAGACGCTTGAACTGCGACGGATGAAACGCCGCCTTAACGCGGCGCGGGCAGTGTGCGGGGTGAACCCAACGGAGGCGCTCCGCCCGTGCTGCAAATCGTCGGCCTCGTGATAGTGCTGTTTCTGGTCGGCGGCGGCCTCGTCGTCACGGGCGGCCCGGCGACGATGGAGGCGCTGCCGTTTGAACTCGCGCTGATTGGCGGCGCGGCGTTCGGCACCGTACTGATCGGCAACTCCCCGGACGTTGCGCGCGAAGCGTTCGCGGGCTTCGGCCGCGCCTTCAAGGGCGCGCGTTGGACGAAGGCCGATTACGCAGACCTGCTGGGCCTGCTGGGCACGCTGATGCGCAAGGCGAAACGCGGAGGTTTCGTCGCCATCGAGGCGGATATCGAGCGGCCCGAGGAGTCGCCTGTCTTCCAGGCCGCGCCGCGCATTCTCGAGGATGCCGCCTCGCGCACTTTGATTTGCGACGCGTTCCGACTGATGGCGCTCGACCTCGCCGATTCGGCCCGCGCGGACCAGCGCATGGGCGCGGCCATCGATGCGCAGCTCGACCGCCGCCTGAAGGCGGTCGGCGCGCTCAATACGCTGGCCGATGCGCTGCCGGCACTGGGCATCGTGGCCGCGGTGCTCGGCATCATCCGCACGATGGGCGCGATCGATCAGGATCCCGCCGTGCTGGGCGCGATGATCGGCGCGGCGCTGCTTGGCACCTTCCTGGGTGTGTTCCTCGCTTACGGCCTCGTCGGGCCGATTGCCGCGCGCTATGCCCAGATCGTCGAGGAAGAAGCGGGCTTCCTCGATACCATCCGCGGCGTCATCCGCAGCTATGGCGAAGGGGTCGCGCCGTCGCTCGCGCTGGAACTCGCCCGGACGGCGCTGCCACCGCGCCTGCAGCCCGATCCGGCCGCTTCGCCGCAGGCCGTTCTGCACCGCGCCGCCTGAGCGTTTGAAGGCGGCGGCGTTCCGGTCTAGCCTGCGCGGGTTCCATTACCGCAAGGCGCCGCGCGCATGTCCCGTTTCGAAGAGCTGATCAAGACCGTCGACACCTATCAGGCGTTGGCCGAGGAGAATTACAGCCGCATCCGGCGTCTCGCCGAAGATGTGCGCGGCGGACTGTGCGATTACATCGGCGCGCCGGACGGCATCTGCGTGCACCTCGTGCCGCCCACCGGGCCGTTCGAGCCGCGCGCTTATGGCGATGAAGCGTTCTCGATCCCGCCGCGCGGTTTCCGCCCACTGGGACCGGTCGCTTTCGGGCTGGCTTTCCGCGTTTCGCGGCGGGCCGACTGGCTGCGGCTGCGTGTCGAATGCCGCAAGACCGGCGACGAGTTTGTCGTGGGGATCGAGGACGGCTCCAGCTACACTTTCACCCTGCCCATCGAAGAAGGCGACGCCGAGCCCTTCTTTGCCCACATCTACCAGTACATTCTGGGCTGGTTCGAAGAGAACATCGAAAGCTACCGGGTCGGCGCGTATGGCACGCGGGCGATTGGCTTCGGTCTATTGGATGAACCGAGCCAAGCGCAATGGGCGATCAAATCCGAAGTATGAACTAAAGACCCAGACAGGCTTTAGCTGGGTTTGAATTCCGAATTCGTCTGTGGCGGGAGAAATATTTTTTTGCCGCGGAGGCAGAAAAATCGTCTTGACACGGATTATTCGCCGGCGGCCTGCAGCTCGGTGCCGTGCAGGCGCAACCATGCACGCTGACGTTGCCAGTCCGGACAGCATCGGGCGACGTGCGCCCAGAATTTTGCAGAATGGTTCATTTCTTTCAGGTGGGCGCATTCGTGGGCGGCCACGTAGTCCAGAACGGCTGGCGGCGCCATGATCAGGCGCCAGGAGAAGGCCAGCTGGCCGTCCGCCGTGCACGATCCCCAGCGCGAGCGGGTGTCTTTTACGGAAATTCCCTTGAAACTCACGCGCAGGGTCTCGCAATGGCGCGTCACGGCCTTGGTGAGGTCGGCCTTGGCCTGTTTTTTCATGAAACGGACGACGCGGGCTTCGGTCGTCTCGGGATCGCCGGGAACCGAGAGAATACGGGGTTCGCCAGGGTAAAGACGGGCCGTGCGGCCTTCGCCGTCGAGCGAGATCAGGCAGTCCTCGCCCCTGTATTTGATCGTCTCGCCGGCCTCGAACAGCGTGACTTCGGGCAGGTGTTGCAGGCGCGAGGAAATCCAGTCGACGCGTTCGGCTGCAAAGGCGGCTGCCGCGTCGATCTGGCGGCTGGTGGGCGCCACGGCCACGGCTTCGCGGCGGCGTTCATCGAGGCGAATGATCAGGCGGCGGGCCTTGGCGTTAACCTCCAGCCGCACCTTGACCCGGTGTCCGCCGGCGGCACGCAATGTCACGGTCTGGCCATCATTCAAACGCATGTATACAACACCTGTCAGGTCGCACGCGGCCAGCACCATTTGAGGGACCAAATATGAAATATCTGCTCACGGGCATGATCGCGCTTACATTGCTTACGGGCTGTGGGCAGAAAGACAAGGCAGGCGGCGGCGGCAATCCCGCGTCGGTTGTATTCGATGTGGACGAATTGCCGAAGGTCTCGCTCCGGAAAGGAGACCCAGCCACGGCCGGAGAGGCGCTTGCCGCGCTTTACCTGTCTGAGTCCGGCGCAGGCCGTTTGAGCTTCGCCGGCAGCGACGTGGACGGCGACAAGGCCGTCTTCAACGACGTGACCCTTTCGGCGCCGGAACTGGCCAGCCAAGGCGCACCGGCCAGCCCCTCGGACGAAGAACTCGCCGAAATGTTCTCCTTCATGGATGCAGACGGCGACGGCACGGCGGATGACGGTTCGGGCGCAACGCTCGACTCCCTGCGCGCCGAAATGCAGACGCCGGCGACGGCGGCCTCCGAACCGCCGGTGATCAAGGCCGCCAAGCTCGAATTCGACGGTCTCGGCGTGTTCGACGGCAAGGCCAACTTCGCGCTGATGAAACTGTCCGACGTGTCCATTACACCGGCGGCCGGATCGGAAGATCAGGGCACCGGCAAGATCGCGACCATCGAACTCGTGAACCCGTCGCCGGAAACGGCCGCCTGGGTCGCGAGCCTCCTCGGCAAGGGCGAACCGGCCCCGTTCCCGGAAGGCAAAGCCCTGTCGTTTGACCGTTGGTCGATTGGCGGCGTGAACTTCAACATGTCCGATGCCAGCGGCAAAGGCACGTTCACGGTCGATTCGATGCACGTCTCGGACCTCAAGGAAGAGGCTGCCGGCCTTGTGGGCATCTCCAACCTCAAATTCGATTTCCTCGAAGCGGCAGGTTCGGACGTAAAATTCTCGCTTGAAGGCTTCGGCGTGAAGGGCATCGATTACGGTCTCATCAGCAA
Source organism: Hyphomonadaceae bacterium (assembly GCA_027482995.1). Taxonomy (GTDB): domain Bacteria; phylum Pseudomonadota; class Alphaproteobacteria; order Caulobacterales; family Hyphomonadaceae; genus Hyphomonas. The sequence goes on from JAIXVM010000061.1 coordinate 12,324, forward strand.
GGCCGTCGCCAGCGGCGCCAATGCCGGAGGCGACCCCACCGCGCTGATCACCGCCATCGAATCCGATCCCGCGAATCCGGGCTACGATGTCGTCAGCCTCAAGGCCCTGAAGGCCGATGTGGCCGGTGCCAGCGTGGACCTGCCATCGCTCGGATCGACGGTGTCGCGCGACAAGCAGGGCCGGGCCACCAAAGTCGTGACCAACCCGTTCAGCGTCACGGTTTCTGCCCGGGACAATCCGGATGGCGAGCAGTTTGCTGGCGCCCTCGCAACGATGGGCTTCGAGAAGCTGACTTTCTCGGGCCAGGGCGAGTCGCTGTATGATCCGGATGCGGATCTTGTGACGCTCGTCAAAGGCAAGAACTACTGGAAGCTGGATGAAGGCTTCAAGATTGACCTGTCGGCCAAGTATGCCGGCACGAAGGCGATCGCGGCCGCGCAGGTCCAGTCGCTCGATGAAACGGCTGATCCGGAAGCCATGCTCAATGCTGTGATGGAAAGCCTCGTCGTTCACCAGATTGAGTTCTCGCTGGACGATGACGGCATCGTGGACCGCGGCATCAACGCCTATGCGGCCCAGTCGGGCGAAGATCCGGCCGCCGTTCGCAGCCAGCTGTCAGGCATGTTCGCCATGGCGCCGATGGTGGCGTCCGGCACCGGGATCGACCCGGCGGTGGTTACCGAACTGGCCACGGCGCTCTCGAGCTTCGTCAACGACCCGAAAACGCTGACGATCTCGCTGGCTCCGAAAACCCCGATCAAGGCACAGGCCTTCGTCGACGCCGCTTCCGACCCGGAGAAGAAGCTGACCAAGGAGTCGCTCGGCTTCGCGGCTGGCAACAAGTAAGGCAGGTATCAGCCGAAAATCAGAGGGCGCGGCGGCTGCGGCTTCCGCGCCCTTTTCTTTGCTCCCGACCGGGCGCATAGGCTTTTGCCCATGAAACTTGCCTTTTTTGGAGATGTCGTCGGAAAGCCCGGCCGCAGCGCGGTGCAATCGCACCTGCCGGGACTGAAGGCGCGCCTCCGGCTCGATTTCGTCGTCGTCAACGGCGAGAACGCGGCGGGCGGCTTTGGCCTCACCAGCCAGATTGCCGAGGAATTCTTCGCTGCCGGGGCCGATTGCCTGACGCTTGGCGACCATGCCTGGGACCAGCGCGAGGCGCTGACCTATATCGAACGGGAACCGCGCCTGCTGCGCCCGCTGAACTATCCGACCGCGGCCCGCGCGCCGGGCAAGGGGGCCGAGCTGTTTACCCTGCCGGACGGGCGCCGGGTCGGTGTCATCCAGCTGCAGGGCAATGTGTTCATGCGCCAATCGCTGGCGTGTCCCTTCGCGGCGGCGGACCTCGCGCTGGACCAGATGCCGCTCGGCGCGGTCGCGGACGCGATCATCGTCGACATGCATTGCGAGGCGACCTCGGAGAAGATGGCGATGGGCCATCACTGTGATGGCCGCGCGAGCCTCGTGGTCGGCAGCCACACGCATGTGCCGACGGCCGACACGATGATCCTCAATGGCGGCACGGCCTACCAGACCGATGCCGGCATGTGCGGGGACTATGACTCGGTCATCGGTATGCAAAAGGAAGGCTCGCTCTACCGCTTCCAGTCGCAGCTGCCGGGCGAGCGTTACCAGCCCGCGCTCGGCGAAGGCACGCTCTGCGGGACCTATATCGAAACCGATGACCGGACCGGCCTCGCCGTGCGGATTGAGCCGATCCGGATGGGTGGGCGGCTGAGTTCGCAGGTGCCTGGGGGCTAGCTAGTCGACCAGCCGCTCTAGCCAGCGCTGGGCATACGCGACGGGGTCGGCTTCATCGGCTGGAATTCGGATATCCGGCGCGATGCCGTCCGGATCCACAGGATCATCGGGCAAGCGCATCGACCGGGACGTTGCCCAATAAACCTGGTAGCGCCCGGAGGGCGTCTGCATGCCGACGACATTGGCAAAGTCGAGAACGCCGGCGGAGTTTTCCTTGCCGAAGAGTGTCACCTTCCGGCTTTGGCGGGCTTCCAGCAGGAACTGCTCGCCGGTGCTGGCCGCATCGTCGACAAGGACCGCGACGCGTTTGGGGAAGGGCAGGAGCTTCTCGAGACGTTCGATCGAAACCAAGTCATCGCCGCCGGGCACGAACGTGCCGATATTCGCCGCCATTCGCGCGTTCTGATTGTCCAGATACGCCGCAACATCCGGCGCCTCGGTCCGAAGTTCGTCCGCAATGCCTTTGCGCAGCGCGATGTTGTCTTCGCTGGCGCGCATCTCGACGCCGACCGTGTAAATCGGGCGAGAGTAGAGCAGTGGGGTCAGCGGGGCATATACGTGGTCTGAACCGCCACCATTCTCGCGCAGGTCGATGATCAGGTTCGGATAAGATGCGAGCTCGGCTTCGTGTTCGGCCAGGAGGTCCTTGAGCGGTTGGGCGCGGCTGTCATCGAAGTCTGGAATGCGCAGCCACATGGTCTCGTCCGACAAGGGCTTCAGGAACAGCGTCCCGGTCGGGAGCGCGCGCTCGACCATGCCGGGGTCAGGGATGGCCGGAACTTCGCGCACCCAATTGCCCCAGCCTTCCACGCCGATGACGGCGCCGCCCAGCAAGAGGTTGCCGCCGACAAGATGTTCCGAATGGTCACCGGAGCGGAAGAGAACGGCGAGGGCGCCATCTTCCTTGCGCGTGAGTTCGGCCTTCACCTGGCCGGGTGCCCAGCTCTCGGATGTGGTGGTGAGCACCGCGGCAGAGAAAGCCTCCGGTTTGCCGGGCGTGCGCAGGACGCCGATCCGGTAGCGATCCCCATCGATCTGCCAGATGCCTTCGAGCGGATCGCGCGACTTGCCTAGGGTCTTGAGCTGCGCGCGCACGCTGGCCTCAGTCCAGTCGAGCGAAGGATAGGCGGGCGGCGGGCCGGATGGCTCGGCGGCGGGCGCTTCGGCGGCGAGCGGCGAAACGCCAGCATGGCCGTCATCAAAGAACGCCATCCATTCCTGGAGCAGCGCGGTCAATTCTTCCGGCGAGGCGTCCGCGGCTTCGGTGCGGAGCCCGGCGGTGAGGGCATCAAGTGCGGGGCGGGTCTCGTCCGTCACCTTGCTATCCCAGCCGGCATAGTTGGCGCGCATCTTTGAAGTGACGAAGTCGAAGTCTTGCAGGTTGATGTTGGTCTCTGCAGGCGCGGCGGCCTGGGGCGCGGCCGCTGCGGCGGACGACGGCGTGCCTTGGCAGGCGGTCGCGGCAAGGATCAAAGCGGCGAGGGCAGCGGAGGACAGAAGGCGTTTCAACGCAGGGCATCCTTTCGGGGCAATGAGCCCTGCAATGGATACACAGGAAAACCTCGCAGCGACAGACTGAAAGGGGCCGGCAGATTGCAGTGGCGCGGCGGCGCCTCACATCTTGCGGCGCATGTCGTCCCAGGCGGCTGAGAGGGAATCGCGGTGTGCGGGGTCTGCGATGGCGATGAGCGAGCTTGCCCGGGCGTCGAGATCTAGGCCGCGCAAGTGGGCGCGGCCGTGTTCGGTAATCACCACATCCATGTCGGCGCGGGTGACGCTGGTGGCCTCCGGGGCCAGGCGCGGGACGATGCGGCTGATGGCGCCGCCGGCCGCGGTCGACACCAGCGCCGTGATGCCGATGCCGCCTGGCGAGGCGCGCGCGCCGCGCAGGAAGTCCGTCAGACCCCCGGTACCGGAGACCTGCCGTCCACGGATGAACTCGGCATTGGCCTGTCCGAAGAGATCAACTTCGAGTACCGAGTTGATGGCGGTGAAACGGCGCAAGGCAGCGAGCCGGGCGATATTGTGGGTCTCGCAAACCGGGAGGAAACGCACGCGGGGCTCATCTGCGAGGCGCCGGTAGAGCGCATCGGTGCCGACGGCGACGCCGGTCGTGATGGGCATTGCCGGGTCAGCGTCCAGCATGCCCAGCACAGGATCGGAGACGATCCCCGACCAGACGGACAGGCCCTTACGCCCGGCAAGCGCGGTGAGCGCCGCCTGCTGCACATTGCCGATGCCGAACTGCAACGCGGCGCCGTCCGGCACGAGGGCGGCGATGTGGCGGGCAATATCGTTGAAGGCCGGTGCCAGCGGTGCGGGCGGGGCGGAGGCGAGGGGCCGCGATTCCTCGGCGATCCAGGCGAAGCGGCTGAGCGGCGCTTTCACGCTGTGGCGCGGCGCGGGCATTTCGGGATTGATCAGGGCAAGGATCGGCAGGTCCGTGCGGGCGAGCAGGGCAGGGCCGAAATCCGGGCTGACGCCTAGGCTGACATTTCCCTCCGTATCCGGAGGAGAGACCAGCAGCACGGCGCCGTCGAGCGGCGTGTGACAAAGCCAGTCCCAGGACTGGAAATAGGTCATCGGCAGGATGCGCGTGCGGCCGGCCTCGAAGGACGGGCGAAGGGGCGGCGCAAGGAAGGTGGTTTCGGCTTCGGCACCCGGGTTGAGGCTCGCCCAATCGGTGGCATTCAGGCCCGGCACCCACTGGCCCACGAAGGTGAGCCCCGCGGCGACGTCCGGCGCATGGCGGAATGCCTCTGCGATGCCGAGTGGTTCGCCGCTGCAGCCGCCGACATAGAGACGCGCGCGCGCCGGCAGGCTCGCCCGAAACGAACCAAGGGCGGCAAGCGGCGTCACTTCACCCGCCATTCGGGTTTGCGCTTGCCGAGAAACGCGCTGACGCCTTCGGCGAAGTCGGGATTGGCGAAGCCTTCGACAAACAGTTTGAGGGCTTCGGGCGAGCCGGGCGACATGCCCGCCTCAAAGCCGAGCATCATCTGCTTGGTGGCGCGCACCGACCATTGCGATTGCGCGGCGATCTCCAGCGCCAACGCGCGGGCCGTGGGCAGGATGCCGGCGGCCTCCGTGATCTCGTCCACGAGACCCATGCCGTGCGCCTCGGCGCTTGAGAAGATGCGGCCGGTGAAGAGCAGGCGTTTGGCGGTGCCGGGCCCGACAAGCCGGACAAGGCGCAGGATGTCGGCGGGCGGATAGACCAGCCCGAGCCGTGCCGGCGTGATGCCGAACGAGGCGGTGGCGGTTGAAATGCGCAGGTCGGCCGCCACGGCTAGGCTGACGCCGCCACCGATGCAGGCGCCTTCGATGGCGGCGATCACGGGCTTGGCGCTCGCCTCGATGGCGCTGAGCGCCTGTTCGATGATCCGCCCGGATTCGCGCGCCGCCTCCGGCGTGGCGTAGATCACCGGAAATTCCGAGATGTCCGCGCCGGCGGCAAAGACACCGCCTCCGCCGCCATGCAGCAGGATCACTTTCACGTCCGGATGGGCGTTCGCTTCGGCAATGCGTGCGGGCAGCGCTGCCCACATGTCCTGTGACAGGGCGTTCCGGCGCTGAGGCGCATCAAGGATGATCTCGGCCAGTGGCGGCGTGCATTCGATGCGTATCTTCTCGGTCAAAAGGCGCTCCGCCGCTTCAAGGGATTGGACACAGCCTTAACCTCGTCATAATCTCATCACAGCGTTAACCTATGGGGCTGGGGCATTCATTGGCAATCGCATGGGGACCACCAACATGTTGAAACGACCGACAGACCTGCGGTTGCGCTGGTTAGTAATCTCCGCGCTCGCGGGCGGAGTGATCCTGACGGGGTGCGACCAGATCGGCGACCGGGCGAACCGGGCCAAGGACATCGCCGAGACATCGGCCGATCAAATCAGCGGCGAGACCGTTGTGGATGAAAGCCTGCGCAACCTCGAGGCGGCCTCGATGGCGGACCGCGCTTTGGCCGGCACGGTGATGGCCGAATTTGTGGTCGACGATGAAGAGCGCCCGATGTTTGCCATCGGCTCGATCATCGCCAAGCCGATCGACATTGCGCCGACCGCGGCCATGATGGTTGAAGATACGGCCCTCTCGGCCGAGGAACTCGAATACTTCGAGGAAGAATACTACTACGAGGAAGACGCGGCTGCGGGCGACACCCCCGAGGCGGCTCCCGCTCCGCCCGCGTCGGCACCGGAAAACGCCACCTCACGCGAGACGGCCGGCGATATCGTGCAGATGGAACAGGTCCTCCCCACGATCACGATCGACCCGCGCGCTGTAGCGAAGACGGAGAAATCGATCGCGGCCGCCGACAAGGAAGTCGACCAGCTGGTACTCGAAGAGCCGCCGCTGGCGCGCCGCCTGAAGAAGATGACGCGCGAAGAGTTCAAGGCGCTGCCGGTCGAAGAGAAAGCGGAGATCCGCAAGCTCGCCCGCCGCGCGCCGGTCGTTCGCGAGACGCTGAAGGCCCAGATCGACGCGAACAGCGTCATGGCCGACACGATGAGCAAGTATAACATCGGCGGCGCGGTCGCTCTGTCGCGCGAAGGCCAGATGGTCATCCAGATCGGACCGGACGGCGCGAGCCCGACCCAGTTCAAGGGCCCGGTCGTGGACCCTGCCGCCTTCCTGGCGCGGGCCGACAGCGCCGAGTGTCCCGACGGGATGCAGCCTGCCGACGTGGTGGGCGATCTGGCGCTCGCCACAGCCTGCGTGGTGCGCGACCTCCGGGCGTCCGGCCAGTTCGAATATGTCGAGCCGGACTTCATTTTCCAGAACCAGTTCGTGCGCCGCAACAAGGACGCACCGAAGCCGGACACGACAGCGGGGACGGGGACGGGAACGACCAGCGGCACGAAAACGCCGACGACGGCGGCGAGCTACAAACCCAATGATCCGCTCTGGTCGCTGCAATGGCACTTCCGGGACCGGGGTACGGCCGATGGCCGCTCGGCAGGCGGCGCCGGTTTCGAAACCTTCTGGAACCGCCAGGGCACGACCGGGTCGCGCAGCGTGGTGGTGGCGGTCGTCGATACCGGTCTGCAGATGGCGCACCCGGATATCGCGGGATCGCCGAACATCATGCCGGGCTGGGACATGGTCTCCGATGCGCGGATGGGCAATGACGGCGATGGCCGCGACAGCGACGCCAATGATCCGGGCGACATGTGCGATCCGACCAAGGCGAATGCGGCCGACAGCTTCCACGGCACGCACGTGGCGGGAACGGTCGGCGCCGCAGCGACAAACAATGGTTCGGGCGTAGCTGGCGGGGCGTGGAATGTCCGCATCGTGCCGGTGCGGGCGCTCGGCAAATGCGGCGGCCGCTTGTCCGACATCAACGACGCGATCCGCTGGGCCGCTGGCCTGATCCCGGCCGAAGGTCCGGGCGCCACGGAAGTGTGGAACGAGAATCCCGCCGATGTGATCAACCTGTCGA
>JAIXVM010000030.1 GCA_027482995.1 Hyphomonadaceae bacterium
CCACCGTATCGGCGGCGCGGACGTAGAAATCGGGCGTGATCGCGGAATAGTCGTCGCTGGGCTGATGATAACCGGGGTGATCTTCAACGCCGAAATAGAGAAACGGGATGCCGGCCTGGTGGAACACGGCGTGATCGGATTGCAGCGTCCAGTCGTTGATCCCTTCTTCCGGACGATCATGCCCCATGAGCAGCGTGACCGGGGCAGTCTTCGCCACCTCGGAGATCAGATCTGCCAGCGCCGGCGTGTGATACGTCCCGGCCGCGTAAAGTTCGCCCACCTCTGACCGGCTGACCATGTCGAGGTTCACGTTCAGCGCCGCGCGCGAAAGATCCGTCGCGGGATCGCGCATGAACTCCCGGGCTCCCAGGAAGCCCACCTCCTCTGCATCGAGCGCCACGAACAGGATGTCGTGCTTCGGCGGATTGCTGACAAAATACTCGGCGGCCGCCACCAGCGCGCCCGTGCCCGAGGCATTGTCATCGGCGCCGTTATAGATCTGCCCTTCGACCACGCCGAGATGGTCATAGTGAGCGGTGACAACGATCAACGGTCCCTCGCCCGGCGTCTCACCCGGCACCCAGCCAATCAGGTTCGCCCCCGGGCCCGGCGCATCGAGGCCCGGGCGCGGCAGGATGGTGACCGGCTGCTCCCATCCCTCTGAGAGATAGGGCTTAAGCCCGATCTCCTCGAACCGTTTGCGCACGAACCCGCGCGCCGCTTCGTTGCCGGTCGTGCCGGCCGCACGCCCTTCAAGGGCGTCCGAAGCCAGGACATCCACAAGGTGCAGCATCGGCCCCGGATTTATGAACTCGGCCTTGTAGGTCACCCCCGGAATTTCGTCGCCGCGGCGTCCCTGATCCAGCAGGAACCATCCGAGCAAGGCCGCAACGACACCGATGATGGCGGCGAGGGCAAAGGCGCGTTTTGAGGTCAATCGGATCTCCGCAGGCCACGACTCGTAAAGCTTGACCCTAGACCCATGGGGCGCCATCTGCCTAGCTTGAGCCTTGAAAGGAAACGCCGCATGGGCATGAGCGAAGACACGCTGATGAAGTTCCTGAGGGAAGGCTTTCCCGATGCCGAGATCACGCTGACGGACCTGGCCGGCGACAACAATCACTGGCAGGCCGAAATCGTCAGCGCCGCCTTTGCCGGCGTGCCGCGGGTGCGCCAGCACCAGATGGTCTACGATGCCCTGAAAGGGCATATGGGCGGCGTGTTACATGCCCTCGCTCTGAAGACACGCGCCCCCTGAGCCTTCGCCACATTGACGTTGGGGCGAGTTCGCTGTCTGTTGCGGCAAATTCCAAGGGAGGGCTCCCCATATGTCAAAATTCATGAAATCGGTCAGCGCCGCGGCGCTTGGCCTCGTGCTGGTGTCGTGCACACCCTATCAGGAACGGGTCGATCCCGCCGCCGTGGCCGCCGAAGAAATGGCGATCGAAGCGCGGACGTTTCTCGGCCGGGTGGAAACCGAACTCGCCGCGATGAACCGGGAGGCCGCGCAGGCCTACTGGAACCAGGCAACGAACATTACGCCGGAGACCAACGCCGCCGCTGCAGAAGCCGGCGCGAAAGCCACGAAACTCGTTGTGTCACTCGCCAACGAGTCCAAGCAATTTGACATCACCAAGCTTCCGCCGGACCTTGCCCGCAAGATCCAGATCCTGCGTGGCGGCATCACGATCCCGGCTCCGTCGCGCGAAGGCGCCGCCGAGGAACTGGCCAAGCTGACGACCGATCTCGATGCGGCCTACGGCACCGGGAAGTTCGAATACAAAGGCAAGATGCTGACGGTGGATGACGCCTCGACGATCATCGAAACCTCACGTGATCCGAACGTCACTAAAGCGGTCTGGGAAGGTTGGCATTCGATCTCGCCGCCCATGAAAGACAACTACGCCAAGATGGTCACCCTCGCGAACGAAGGTGCCGTCGAACTCGGCTATCCCAGCCTCGATCAGATGTGGCTGTCGGGCTACGATATGCCGCCGGAAGAAATGGAAGCTGAGGTCCAGCGCCTCTGGGGCCAGGTAGAGCCGCTTTATAAGGAACTGCACTGCTATACCCGCACGAAGCTGAACAAGAAGTACGGCGACGCGGTCCAACCGGCCACCGGCCCGATCCGGGCAGACCTGCTCGGCAACATGTGGGCGCAGCAGTGGTCGTCCATCTACGACATCGTCCAGCCAGCCACCGCGCCGCTCAAGTATGACGTGACGACCCGTCTCGTCGAACAGGGCTACACCCCGATCAAGATGGTGGAGACGGCCGAAGCCTTCTTCGTGTCGCTGGGTCTCGATCCCCTGCCCGACACCTTCTGGGAACGCTCGATGATCGTTCGCCCGGAAGGTCGCGAAGTGCAGTGCCACGCCTCGGCGTGGGACCTCGATGACGAAGAAGATGTGCGCATCAAGATGTGCACCGAGGTCAACTCGGAGGACTTCTACACCGTCCACCACGAGCTCGGTCACAACTACTATCAGCGCGCCTACAAGGATCAGGATTTCCTCTACAAGAACGGCGCGCATGACGGCTTCCACGAAGCCATCGGCGATTTCATCTCGCTCTCGATCACGCCGGAATACTTCAAGCAGATCGGTCTGATAACCGAAGAGGAAATGCCGGGCCCTGACGCCGATACCGCGCTGCTGATGCAGACCGCGCTCGACAAGATTGCCTTCCTGCCCTTCGCGCTCACCGTGGATGGCTGGCGCTGGGGCGTGCTTTCTGGCGAGACGACGCCTGAAAACTACAACCAGGCCTGGTGGGACCTGCGCCTGAAGAACCAGGGCGTCGTGCCTCCGGGGCCGCGTCCGGCGGACGCATTTGATCCGGGTGCGAAGTATCACATCCCGGGCAACACGCCCTACCTGCGCTACTTCCTAAGCTTCATCATGCAGTTCCAGTTCCACAAGGCCGCTTGCGAGCAGGCCGGCTGGGAAGGCCCGCTGCACCGCTGCTCGATCTACGGGAACAAGGAAGTCGGCCAACGCTTCAATGCCATGCTCGAAGCCGGCGCCTCGCAGCCCTGGCCGGACACGCTGGAGAAGTTCACCGGCACCCGCGAAATGGATGGCAGCGCGATCATCGAATACTTCGATCCGCTGATCGTCTATCTCAAGAAAGAGAACGAGGGTCAGACCTGCGGCTGGTAAGCGCGCGGCCATAACAGGAATTGAAAAGGGCGCCCCAACCGGAGCGCCCTTTTTGCTTGGCGAAGATTTTGCCTCGTTATTCGCGTTCCATCCGCTGCGCGATCAGCGACTTGGTTTGCTGCAGCGACACCGTGTTGCGCGGCACGGCATAGAGCGCGGTCAGGAAGTCCGCGTCCCAGCTCGACCAGGTTTCAGGTTTCTCTTCGGTATGGTCCGCAAACAGGTTCAGGATCGTGTCCACACCTTTCGTATCACCGTTCGGGTCAGCCTGGGCGAGCGTCACGAAAGCCACGAAATCAGCCAGCGTATCGAGCGACAGGCCCGTGACCTGGTTGGCATCGATCACGACGATGGCCCGGCTCAGGTCCTGACGGATCGCGCTGCGAAGACGGCTACCCTCGGAGCGCACGGTCGGCGCGCCGGTCACACCATCGGCAACGCCGTTACGGGCTTCGCCTTCGATCCGCGAACCATCGGCGCCGCGCGTCTCGGCGACATGCCACCAACGAACCGGGCGATCCGTCGTCTTGAACTTCTCGAAGGCCGACTGGCCAAGCGACGCGGTGCGCGATTCGTTGTTGATGCCGAACATCGGCTCATAGGTCTCGCGCATCGCCTCAATCAGCTTCTCGGGCTCGGTGGTGACGATCACGCTGACATCGGACTTGCAGCCCGGCTTGCCGGGACGAAGGCCAACCTGCATCGCCCGGTTGGCAATCCGGTCGGCAATGTACTGGGCCTGCGTGCCGGGAATGCCTGAGACGCCAACGCAAAGCCGGTCATCCCAGCGGGCAAACTGATCGGTGCCGCGCGGCGGGGCGATCACTTCTTCGACGTAGCGGCGCGTTTCCGCCGGGCTGCGGCCGCGGATCACCACGGTGTCGCTGACCACGAGTTCGTCCTGCGCGGGCGGTGCGGGCTCCGTGGCCTGGGCGGTTCCGGTCGAAACCACGCAAAGCGCCATGAGCGCGAGGGCGGAAACGGTTTTCAGTTTGAGATGGGTCTTCATAGGAACGCCTTCCTGCACGTTGACAGCGACAGGAGTCCCCCGACGCTTCTTATCGTTTATAGATAAGCGATTTGCGATAAATGGCAATCCCTTATCGATAATTAATAATCCAAAGGCCGATCTCCATGCTGAAGCCAGCCGCGCCCGGCATCCCGCGCCTCGCTTGACGCCTGCACCCGGAAACGCCACATCAAAAACAATATACGGAGCGACCCTCATGACAGACCAAGCGACCCTCGACGCCATCGACAAAGCGGTGAAGCAGAATGACGTCGTGCTCTTCATGAAGGGCACGCCCACGTTCCCGCAGTGCGGCTTCTCTTCGACCGTTGTCCAGATCCTCGACTATCTCGGCGTCGAATACGTCTCGACCAACGTCCTCGAAAGCCCGGCTGTCCGGGAAGGTATCAAGCAATACACCAACTGGCCGACGATCCCGCAGCTCTACGTCAAAGGCGAGTTTGTTGGCGGCTGCGACATCCTGAAGGAAATGTTCGAGACCGGAGAGCTGAAACAGCTGCTCTCCGAAAAGGGCATTGAACTGACGGCCAGCTGATCCGCTTCGGATTGCGACCGCATGCCGGATCCGGCCACCCCAGCGATCCGGCCCGTCGAGCCACGTGACCTCGCGCAAATCAACACACTCCTGGACCGCGTCTGGTTCCCGAGAAAATCCGCCGCCGGCTTTGACTGGCTGATCCGGCAGAATCCCGGCCAGTCGGGTCTTCCCGCAGGCTGGGTGGTGCAGGACCGGTCCGGACACGTATCGGCCTTCCTCGGCAACTTCGTCCAGAAGGCCTGGCGGGCCGGTCATCCTCACCTCATCGCGTCCGGTCACAGCTTCGTGGCGGCGCCCGATCAGGGCGGACGCGCCCTTAGCCTGCTGCGGACCTTCCTGCGTCAGGACGCGCCCGTCCTGCTCAGCGGCATGAACGCAAATCCCGTCAGTGCACGGATTTATACGGCCATGAAGCTCGCCGTGTATCCCGAATCCGGTTCGCTGAAACTCTCCTGGATCACCAACCCCGCCCTAGTCGCCCTCGGCGCCCTCAGCTGGCGCGCCCATGAACTGGCCGGCGGCCAACACATGCGGCGGATACCGGACATTGCGCGTCCCGCGCCGGATATCGATGCCATCCTTCTCCGCCACACCGAAGACGTCCAACGCATTACGTCCCCCGCAACCCATACCGGGCTCGCCGTGTTTGACGCCCAGTTGCGGGCCGGCCCCCGCCTGTTCGCGGAACGCTCACCCGAAGCCCTCGCCTGGCGCCTCGCCGACCCCGATCAGGCTGTTCCGCCGATCCTTCTGGCCTATCCGCAATCGGGGCCCATCCGGGGCCTCGCCCTCTTCCAGTTCAACAAGCCGTCCGAGGCCGAACCGCCTTACCTCGATATCATCGATCTCGTGACGCTCGATCCGGACGATGGTGTCGCCGTGCAAGTTCTGCTGCACGCGGGCCTGGCCCTCGCCCGGCATGGCCGCGCCGCGCGGCTCCGGCTCGCGATGGTCACGCCGACCCTGCTTTGCCAGCTCGGCCCGCTCGCTCAGAGCGCGCGTCAGTCTACAAGTGAAACGCCCCACGCGTTCTACAAGGCGAACCCCAACATGCCCGCGCCCGTCAGCGATACTTGGCAACCGCTGCCTTATGACGGCGACAACGGCCCCTCGCTTCGCCCGCTTCCGATACGCCTGCGGTGACGGCGCTGCTTTCCCGCGCAGATGTTTCGCGCTAGCAGGTGCCGGATGACAGACACACCGCTCGCCCCCGCGCCCATCCGGGCCGTCAAGACGCCGAAAGTCGGCATCGTTTCGCTCGGCTGCCCGAAGGCGCTCGTCGATTCCGAACGGATCATCACGCGCCTGCGCGCCGAGGGCTATCAGATCGCGCCGGACTATGCGGGCGCTGATCTCGTGCTCGTCAACACCTGCGGTTTCCTCGACTCCGCCCGGGATGAAAGCCTCGCGGCGATCGGCGAAGCGATCGAGGCGAATGGCAAGGTGATTGTCACCGGCTGTCTTGGCGCCGAGCCTGAGGTGATCCAGCGCGCCCATCCCAAGGTGCTCGCCGTCACCGGCCCGCACCAGTACGAAGCCGTGATGGACGCGGTTCACACCCACCTAACGCCGCCGCACAATCCGCACCTCGATCTTGTGCCGGAAAGCGGTCTGCGCCTCACCCCGCGCCACTATGCCTATCTGAAGATTTCCGAAGGCTGCAACAATCGCTGCAGCTTTTGCATCATTCCGAAACTGCGCGGCGATCTCGTCTCCCGCCCGATCCACCATGTGCTCGCCGAAGCCGAGAAACTGGTCGCGGCCGGCGTCAAGGAACTGCTCGTCATCAGCCAGGATACGTCCGCCTACGGACTGGATATCCGCTACAAGCCGGAAACCTGGCGCGGCGCCGAATACGAGACGCGCTTCCTGGATCTGGCGCGCGGCCTCGGCAGCCTCGGAGTCTGGACGCGGATGCACTACGTCTATCCCTACCCGCACGTGGACAACATCATTCCGCTGATGGCCGAAGGGCTGATCACGCCCTACCTGGACATCCCGTTCCAGCATGCCTCTGCACCCGTGCTGAAGGCGATGAAGCGCCCGGGCAATCAGGACAAGGTGCTGGCGCGCATCGCCAACTGGCGCCGCGATGTCCCGGATCTCGCGATCCGCTCCACCTTCATCGTCGGCTTTCCCGGTGAGACAGACGAGGATTTCGAAATCCTGCTCGACTTCATCCGCGAAGCGAAAATCGATCGCGCGGGGTGTTTCCGTTATGAGAACGTCGCGCATGCCGAAAGCGGCAAGCTCGAAAACCATGTTCCGGCAGAGCTGAAGGAAGAGCGCTGGCACCGGTTCATGGAAGTTCAGGCCGAAGTCTCGGCCGCGCGCGCCGCGGCCCAGGTCGGCAAGACGCTCGACGTGATCATCGACGAGGCCGACGACCAGACGCCGGGTGGCTGGATCGGGCGCTCCAAGGCCGACGCGCCGGAAGTCGACGCCGTCGTTTACGTCGCGAGCCGCAACGCCCTGAAATCCGGAGATATCGTCAGCGTCCGGATCACCGGAGCTGACGATTACGATCTCTACGGCGATGTCGCGTAACGGCTGAGCCGTCGTCCAGCTTCCTGCGCTTCGGCCAACCGCTGCGGCATCACCTTGTCCATGTTGCCGGACACGAGACGCAAGGTCGCTTCATCGGCAAGTTCCGGCCGGCCGCAGCCGTAAGGCGGCGAGGGCGCGTATTCGAGGCCGAGCGTCAGGGCTTTCGCATAGGCCTCGCCGGAGATTTCCGTCAGCATCGTGAAGGCAAAGTCGATCCCGGCCGTCACACCGCCGCCGGTGAAGATGTTCCCGTCACGGACGACCCGCGCCTCGTCCGGAATCGCGCCAAACTCCGTCAGCAGGCTGCGCCACGCCCAGTGACAGGCCGCGCGCTTGCCCTGCAACAGGCCGGCGGCCCCAAGGATCAGCGAACCGGTGCAGACGGACGTCACATACTTCGCGCCTAGCGCCAGCCGCCGGACGTGCGCCACAAACTCCTCGTCGAGCGCCGCCTCTGTCGCGGTCATGCCGCCCGGTACGCAAATCAGGTCACAGCGCTCGATGTCGGCGAGCGGCGTGGTCCGGCCAATCACGAGCCCGCCTTCGGCCTCGATCTCGCCGCCCAGCCGGCTCGCGACAATCGTCTTCGCGCCCGGGATCCGGCTCAGCACCTGGTGCGGGCCGGTGAAATCGAGCTGCGTAAGATTGGGATAGAGGGCGAAGACAGTGACAAAGGACGGCGTGCTCATCATGGGCTCCTTGTTGGTGCTGCTGTTCTGGCCTAAAAGCCGTCTGGCAGAAAGGACATAGTTCCCATGAAACCTGCCAATTCCTCTCCGCGCGACATCGGCGTGCTGATCTTTGATGGCTTCCAGCTGCTCGACGTCGCCGGGCCCGTCGGCGTGTTCGAAATGCCGATGCGCGCCATGTCGCCAACGCCCTACCGGCTGACCCTCTATTCTCTTGAAGGCGGCGCGGTTCGTTCTTCCTGCGGCGTTCCGATGTTGTCCGAACGCTTGCCCAAAGGCCTGACGCTGGACACGCTTGTCGTCTCCGGCGGCGAGGGCACCCGCGAGGCTTTGGCCGACGAGACGCTGCTGAGCGCGATCCGGGATCTCTCTGTCCGTACACGGCGCACCTGCTCGGTCTGCTCCGGATCGTTCCTGCTCGCCGCTGCCGGCTTGCTGAAGGGCCGTCAGGCCACCACCCATTGGCGGCGATCGGCGACGTTTGAACGTGCGTTTCCGGACATCAAGCTGCTCGCAGACCGCATCTATGTGCGCGATGACAAATATTGGACCTCCGCCGGCATCACCGCAGGCATCGACCTCGCGCTCGCCCTCGTCGAGGATGATCTCGGCGAAGACGTGGCGCGCCAGACCGCCCGCGAACTTGTCGTGCACCAGCGCCGTCAAGGCGGGCAATCCCAGTTCTCGGTCATGCAAGATATCCGGCTGGCGTCCGGCCGGTTCGATGAGCTGATCGGCTGGATACGGACGAATCTCGCCGCGCCGCTGGACGTGGACTCCCTCTCCGAGCGCGCCGCGATGAGCCCCCGCAATTTCGCCCGGGTCTTCCGCAGCGAGACGGGCACGACCCCTGCCCGGTTCATCGAAAAGCTCCGCCTGGAATCGGCGCGCCAGCTGGTCGAGTCCGGCCATCTGTCCCTGCAGCAGATCGCCATCGAAACCGGCTTCGGGGACGCCGAACGCATGCGCCTCGCGTTCGTGCGCGCTTATGGCCAGCCGCCGATGGTGCTGCGCCGTCAGAGCCGTCCAAATTCCGGAGATTGATCAGGGAGATATAAAATTATCGAAAAACAACGATTGACTTATCGTATTTCGATAATCCATACAGGCTTTACCAAATTCAGGAGCCCGCCATGAACAAAACCTTGACCGCGATCGCCGCCCTCACACTCGCCCTCGCGCCGGCCGCACTGGCCGAAGGCAAGTCCTACAAAGCGAAGCCTTTCTCCAGCATCGAAGTCGATGGCGCGATGAAGGTTGTTTACAAGTCAGGGTCTGAGACGACCGTGCGGGTTGTATCGAGCAACGGCGACTATTCCGACTCCCGCATCGCCAACCGGGGCGACACGCTCGTGGTCTCCCGCGAAAGCCTGAGGGCGAAACGCAGCTGGACGTCATGGGGCGGACGCTCGATCAGCGTGTCCGATGACGGCAAGGTCGTGAAGGTGAACGGCAAGAAGATGCCGACCTATACCGTCTACATCACCAGCCCGGAGCTCGACGAGGTGACCGCTGCGCAGTCGTCGCGGTTCGAAGCCAAGACGCTCAATGCAAACTCGTTCAGCGCCGCTGCCTCCTCGAGCTCTGTCATCACACTCGGCGGCAGCGCCGCTGATGCGCGCATCTCCGCATCGTCTTCGGGCGAAGTGAAAGCCGCCGAATTCGCAGCCGGCAAACTCGATGTGTCGGCCTCATCGAGCGGCGAAGCGGATGTGTTCTCGAACGGAAATGGCGACGTCGCGATCAACGCCTCGTCGTCGGGAGACGTGAATGTGGTGTCCGCGGCTGCGGCCCGGTTCCGCGTCGATGCTTCTTCCGGCGCATCGGTCGAAATGTCCGGCAACTGCAAGAGCCTCTCGGTCTCCGCATCATCGGGCGCAGGCATCGACAGCCAGGGACTGAATTGCGAACGCGCAACCGTCAACGTGTCGAGCGGCGCGGACGTGGAAGCCTACGCCACCATCAGCGCGACAGGTAACGCGTCGAGCGGCGGATCGGTGTCGTTTGCCGGCAAGCCGACCGAACAGAACATTGCCGAATCCAGCGGCGGCTCGGTCAGCTTCGGCGGCTGACCTGCTACGCCTTACGAAATGTCATAGGACCCGGGTTCATAGCCCGGGTTCTTCCATTTCAGGTCCATGCCTTCCAGTGCGCCACGCACGACGCGGGCAATCAGGGCATTGCGCCGGGTGCGGCTGTCAGCGGGCATGACGTACCATGGCGCATGACGGGTCGAGCAGCGCTTGATGGCCAGTTCATAGGCCTGCATGAACTCGGTCCACTTGCTGCGATCATCGAGATCGCCGGGATTGAACTTCCAGAGCTTGTGCGTCTCCTGCAGCCGTTCCTTCAGCCGCACGCCCTGCTCCTCGTATCCGATGTTCAGCATGAACTTCAGGACCGTCGTGCCGTTCTCGCTGAGGTGTTTCTCGAACGCGTTGATCTGTTCGTAGCGCTTCTCGACGTCTTCCAGCGGCGCGAAGCCGCGTACCCGGACAACCAGAACATCCTCATAGTGCGACCGGTCAAAGATGCCGACATGGCCGCGCCGGGGTACGGCGTTATGGACGCGCCAGAGATAGTCGCGGGCGAGTTCCTCCGTGCTCGGCGCCTTGAACGCCTTCACTTCCATGCCGAGAGGCGTCGTTTCCGAAAACACGGCCTTGATCGTGCCGGACTTGCCGGAGGTATCCATGCCCTGAAGGATGACGAGCAGGGATCGCTGGCCTTCGGCATAGAGCATGTCCTTCAGCTCGTTGATGACGGCAGCGTCTTTCTTAAGGCTCGTCTCGGCAGCTTCCTTGTCCGGGAAGATGTCGCGTCCGGAGGTGTCGCGCACCGACAGGTCGAATGCCTTGCCGGGCGCGGCCACCAGGGATTTGCGGACCGCCGCGATCGTGGGAATGGACATGAAGCAGGATCCTGAATTGAAAAGGCCGCACCAGTCTGGCGCGGCCTTCGGGAAACTTCAAGGAATTCAGCAGGTTTACGAGGAGTAGAACTCGACCACCTGGGCCGGTTCCATCTTCACCGGGTATGGCACGTCGCTGAGGACCGGGATGCGCTTGAACGCAGCTGTCATCGCTTTCGGGTCGACTTCCACATAGTCCGGGATGTCGCGCTCGCCGCTGCCGAGGGCTTCGAGGACGAGGGCGAGGTTGCGCGACTTCTCGCGGACCTGCACGACGTCACCGGCCTTGAGGCGGGCGGAGCCGATGTTGCAGCGCTTGCCGTTCACGGTGACGTGGCCGTGGTTGACGAACTGGCGGGCGGCAAAGATCGTCGGGACGAACTTGGCGCGGTAAACGATGGTGTCGAGACGCGACTCGAGGATGCCGATCAGGTTTTCGGCCGAGTTGCCCTTCATGCGGGCCGCATCTTCGTAGATCTTGGCGAACTGTTTTTCGGTGATGTCGCCGTAATAGCCCTTCAGCTTCTGCTTCGCCATGAGCTGCATACCAAAGTCGGAGACTTTGTTGCGGCGGTTCTGGCCGTGCTGACCAGGCTTGTAGGCGCGCTTGTTGAAGGGAGACTTGGGGCGGCCCCAGATGTTTTCACCGACCCGACGGTCGATCTTGTACTTCGCGCTATGGCGACGTGACATGGTAGTACCTCAATTTTCAGCGCGGGCCGGTGGATCCAGTTCTTTCGGACCCACGATTACAACGGCG
>JAIXVM010000046.1 GCA_027482995.1 Hyphomonadaceae bacterium
ACATGCATACACGTACATATTTGTTCGATGCGGGTGGCGTCCGAGGCGTCCACGATCTACGTGCCGGAAGTCGAGCGCGGCATGAACATGAGCTGGGGCTCGATCCCGCGTTTCGTGGCGCTGGTGGGACCGGCGCGTGCGAAACGGATTGCAGGCCTTTGCGAGAAGGTCAGCGCGGAAACGGCGCTCGGCTGGGGTCTCGTCGATCACATTGCCCCGCCCGGCGGCGCGCTGGTGAAGGCACGCGAGGTGGCAGAGGCTGCTGCGAAACTGCCGCCGACGGCGTTGAAGATGGTGAAGCAGGACGTGAACGTCGCCGCGCTTGCTTTGGCCAAGGCCACGGCCCACCGAGACCTCGAAGCCTTCGCTCTCATGCAGCAGACGGATGATTTCCGCGAGGGCGTTAAAGCCTTCTTCGAGAAACGCGATCCGGATTTTACGGGCGACTAGCTCAGCTGCAATTCCACCAGCCGCTTGTAGACCCCGCCTGCCGCCATCAGGCTGTCATGCGTGCCCTCTTCGACCGCGCGGCCATCTTCCATGACGATGATGCGGTCCGCGGCGCGCACGGTAGAGAGGCGGTGGGCGATCACAAGAACCGTCCGACCACGGGCGAATCCGGCGAGCGCCTCCTGAACCTTGGCTTCGCTTTCGGCGTCGAGCGCCGAGGTCGCCTCGTCCAGCAGCAGGATCGGCGCGCCGCGCAGGATGGCGCGGGCGAGCGCAACGCGCTGGCGCTGACCGCCCGAGAGATTGCGGCCGAGTTCACCGGCCGGCGCGTCATAGCCGCCCGGCAGCGCGAGGATGAACTCATGCGCGTTGGCGGCGCGGGCAGCGGCCTCGATCTCGGCGACCGATGCGGCCATACGGCCGAGCGCAATGTTGCGGGCGACCGTGTCGTCAAACAGCGCCGCATCCTGGGCGACCAGCGCCAATTGCTGGCGCAGGCTGCCGCCGGTCACGTCCTGGATGTTCAGCGCATCGAGCCGGATGTCGCCGGATGAGGCATCATAGAGGCGCATAAGCAGATTGAAGACGGTCGACTTTCCTGCACCGGACGCGCCAACGAAGGCCACCGTCTCGCCGGGCCGCGCGGTGAATGTCAGGCCCTTCAGCGCTTCGCTGCCATCCGGATAGGTGAAGCGCACATCGCGGAATTCGACTTCGCCGCGCGCGCTTTCGAGCTTCAGCGCGCCGGGCTTGTCGGCCACCGAGGGGCGCGCATCGACGATTTCGAACACACGGTCGGCGGCAGCGGCGCCTTCCTGCGCGACGGCGCTGATCGAGCCGAGGGCGCGCACTTCCGGCGCCGCCACGGCTACCGCGCCGATGACACCGAGCAGGTCGCCCAACGTGTTCTCGCCTTGCGAAATGCGCCAGGCGACGAAGCCCAGCAGAGCGGCGAGGGCGAGGCCGCCGAACACTTCGAGCACGGGATCGACGCCCGCTCGTTTTGACAGGACCTTGAGGAAAAGCCGCGAGCGTTCGGCAAAGCCGCGCCGTGCGCGGTCTTTCTGCCAGCCTTCGAGGCCGTAGGCCTTCACGACGCGGGCGGACTGGAAACCTTCCGACAAGAGCGAGGTGATCTCGCCCGTCTGCTCGGCGGCCTTCTTGGCGCGCTTGCGCACCGAGTTGCCGAGCGAGACGACGGGGCCAAGTGCCAGCGGATAGACAACCGCGATGATCAGCGCGAGTTGCCAGTCCTTCCAGAACAGCCAGGCGAGCACACCGAGGACGGTGGCCAGGCTCTTGGTGAAGTTGTTGGCAAAGCGCAGCGCCGCTTCGCGGATCGAAAGCACATCGCTGATGAAGCGCGAGACGAAACTGCCCGAGGCATCCGCCGCAATGCGCGCATAGTCTCCGTCCGTGAGCGCATCATACTGGACCGTCTGCACACTGACGAGGCCGCGCTGAACGCCGGTATTGTTGAGCAGTGTCATGCCGTACATCGACAGGGAGCGCGCCGCCGTCAGGGCGATGATCGCGATGATGCCCGTCCAGATCCAGCCGGCTGGGGCGCCGCCGCCCTCGCCGGTCATCTGGAGCTGCAGGGAGTTGCCGACATAGTCGAGCACCGCAACATAGCCGATGCCCCAGAGCGCGGTGAGCAGGGCCAAAGCCGTGCCTCCGATGAACCAGGCTTTCTGCGGCCAGAAATGCGCCCGGAACAGCCGCCAAAGCGACCGCTGCGGCGCAGGCTGGGCGGGCTCAGACGTTATGGGTATCTCCCGTCGCGGGGTCGAGCAGACGGTGCGCGTGGAGGATGAAATAGCGCGTTTCGGCATGGTCCACCGTGCGGTGGGCCGCGGCCTTCCAGGCGTCATAGGCGTCCTGGTAGTTCGGGAAGGCGCCGACGAAATCGATCTTGCTCAGGTCCTCGAACTCGACGCCGGTCACGTCCTTCAGCTCTCCGCCAAACACGATGTGGAGGAGTTGCTTGCCGGTCTTGTCCTTGCTGGCCATCTTGCGGGGCTCCGTTTTTTCAGGCGCGGTCTGGACCGCCGCCCTCGCCTGGGGGTCGGGGATGCGCACATATTCCGTCCGGCGCACTAACAAAGGATGGAGGGCGTTTCCAGAGGCGACGACACTCTGCTGGGCCGGAATGGCCTGATTGAACACGAGGCGCTCGCCCGCATGCGTGGTCGCCTGCCCGCCCGCCTCGGTGATGAGCACGGTGCCCGCGGCCACGTCCCAGTCCGACTTTTCGCCGAGAATCAGTGCGGCGTCCCAGTCTCCGGCGGCGACGAACGCGAGGCGCAGCAGCGTCGAGTTCGGCTTCGGCACGGCGAGCTGCACGTCCGGCCAAGGCTCGCGCCAGCCGGGATGGGTGACGACGCCCTCGTTCGCGATCAGGCGGAGGCCCGCTTCGGCGGCGCGGCCGGAGGCACGGATCGGTGCGCCGTTGCGGCGGGCGCCTGCCCCGCGGCGGGCATCGAAGAATTGTTTGAGGACCGGCGCGTAGATCACCCCGGCGACAGCCTCGCCCTCCTCGACCAGCGCGAGTCCGATGCACCAGTTGGGATCGCCGCGCATGTAGGCCTTGGTGCCGTCGATCGGATCGACCACCCAGACGCGCGACTTCTGGCGTGCGGCGGGATCGTCCAGCGTCTCCTCGGAAAGCCAGCCATACTCGGGCCGGGCGGCCTTAAGCGCGGCGGCGCATAGCCGGTTCACCGCAAGATCTGCCTCCGTGACCGGACTGCCGCCGGTCTTGTTCCAGGCTTCGGCGCCGCCCTTGTGGAGGTAGGACATGGCGAGGTCGCCGGCCTCCTGCGCAAGCCGGCACAGCGTGATCACATCTTCTTCAAGCGTGCGCTCAGCTGCCGGCAAGGTTCATGTCCTCGATGAGGATCGACGGCGCATCGCGCGTGCCGCGCAGCTCAAGGTCAGAGGCGGGAACGAGGCGCGCGAACATCGATGGCAGGTCGCCCGCCACGGTGACTTCGGAAACCGGATAGGCGATCTCGCCGTCCTCGAACCAGAAGCCGGCGACGCCCACGGAATAGTCGCCATTGTTCGGGTTGATCGACGGGCCGAACATGTCCGTGATCAGAAGACCCTTGCCCACCGACTTCGCGAGCGCGCCGGGCGACTGGGTGCCGGGGCGAAGGTAGACGTTGGAGGTGGATACGCCCGGCGGATCGCCGAAGCCGAGACCGGCGAACCCGTTTGGCGCCAGACCCAACTGGCGGGCGGTCGCGGTGTTCAGCAGCCAGCGCGTCAGCCGTCCATCCTCGATGAGGTGCGCTTCGGAAACGGCGAGGCCTTCGCCGTCATGCGACCGGCTGCCCATGCCAAGCGGGCGGTGCGGGTCATCGGTCAGGTAGATGCCCTTGGCAAACACCTGATCGCCCATCCTGTCTTTCAGGAAGCTGACCCCGCGCGCAACGGACGGACCCGAAATCGCGCCAAGCAGCGCGCCGATCAGGCTGTCCGAAACGCGCCGGTCGAAGATGACGGCGGCTTTCTGGGTCTCGACCTTGCGGGCACCGAGGCGCGCAATCGTGCGCTCACCGGCGGTCTTGCCGATTTCCTCCGCGGGCGGACGATCTTTTGAATGGCGCACCGACCAGCTGTCATAGTCCCGCTCCATCTGCCCGTCTTTCTCAGCGACGGCGGCGAGGCCGAGGCTGGTGGACGTGCCGGTTTTCCAGGCGCGGAAACCGTTGGTGGCGGCGACCCAGCGCTCGGACCGGTTCCAGGAAGCGCCGCAGCCGGCCACCGTCTTGATGCCGGGCACGGCCAGCGCTGCCGCTTCGGCCGCGAGGGCTTCATGTTCGAGCACGTCGGCCGGAACTTCCGGTTCGCCGGACAGATCCAAATCGAGCACGCCGGTGGCCAGCTGATCCGGCGATGGCAGGCCGCAATACTTGTCCTCGGGCACCGCGCGCGCCATCGCCACACAGCGCTCGGTCAGTGCCTTGAGGCCCGCCGGCGACAGGTCCGCCCCGGATACATGTGCCTGGCGCTGGCCGAAGAAGCAGCGCAGCGCGACGCTGGCACTTTCCTCGCGCTCGATGCTTTCGAGCTTGCCGTCCCGCACGGAGACGCTGACGCCATCTGCCACCCCGATCCGGGCGTCGGCGGCGCTGGCGCCAGCCTTGAGGCAGTTATCGAGCAATCCGGCGAGCAGCTCCGCCGGCGAAACATTAAATCCAGTCATCTTCGCTAAATGGACCGCACCGCGGCCCCGTGCAACAGGCCTGCGTCAGACGACCGCCAGGTAGATCACGGCTGCGCCGATCCCCAGCATTCCCAGCCAGGTCAGGATCATGCCGAACTGACGGGCCCAGAGCGCCGTGACGGACAATCCGAAGGCATGTAGCAGGCGGCCCAGCGTGAAGACGCCGCCGAGACCGTGAATGGCCCAGACCGGCATCGCAAACTGCGACAGGACGAACAGGCCCAGCATACAGGCCGGGATATACTCGGCGGCATTGCCATGGGCGCGCATGCGCAGTTCGAGATCACTGTCACCGCCCGAGCCGAGGGACACCTTGGTGCGCATCCGGCTGCCGACGACGCGGAAGGACAGGAAGAACAGGAGCAGGATGTTGACGCCGATATACAGCGCAGCAGCGGAAACGGCGGTCACGGGGAATCTCCTCCAGAAAAAGGCCGCCGGATACGTCCGGCGGCCTCAATATGTTTGCGTCTTGCCTCGAGAGAGGCGCCTTACATGTCGCGGCGGGCGTCCGGCAGGCGGTCGTTGATGTCGTCGCGGATGTCCATCAGCGTGACGATCAGGCCGCAGATGATGCTGGCGGCAACCCATCCGCCGAAGCTGAACACGGCGAAGTCAGCGACCTGCGCCAGCGTACCCGTGAGGCCGATCAGTTCGCCTGTGAACTCGCCCTTCTGGTAGATGCCAAGGGCAATGCCGGCCACGATGATGGCGATATAGGCCACATAGACCATGACCCGGAAACTGTTGATGATGATGAACTTCATGAGGATCCCCTTCCTGGTTCCGTCCTGTTCTAGGGCGTGCGCCGGTGAGCGGCACGTTGTTCGTGTCTCTGCAGGCGTCAGGCCAAGCCCGGCGCCTGAAGTCGGTTAGCCTTCCGTAGCGGCAGCGTTACCGCACACTTCAAGGTCGTTGGTTACGGCGGAGAACGCAAGGAGTTCCTCCACCGGCAGGGTGCTCATGTACTCGACCATGTCCTGCTTGTCCCGGCCGGCGGCCTGGGCCACCTTCTTGAACAGCTCCGGCGGCAGGTTTTTCTCGAGCGCATCGGCCACGCAGGTACAGGTCGGCTCGGCTTCGCCCTTTTCGATGCAGGTTGAAACCAGGGCCTGCTTGTCGGACGGACGCCCGATGCCGTCGCACCCGGCCAGCAAAGCCAGCGCTGACACTGCCAAAACGAATACCCGCATCGCGAACCCTCCAAGTCTCCCGCCGCGACTGCTCGCATGAATTTCCGCGGCTGAAAAGCGCTATTCCCGGCGCAGGAGAACGTCCAGCTGCGGCCCTCGCCCGAGGTTGCGCGCAAAGTCGGCTTTGATGGCCGGGCGGTCATAATCCTCGCGGACCCAGTCGAGGAATGGCTTCCAGTCTTTTTCCGGCTTGCCCGCATTGTAGGCCGCATAGGCATCGAGGAAGGCATCCAGCACGCCGGTCTTGCCATGCCGGATGTGCAGGTACTTGCCCGACAACTGCACGGACGCCTCGTGAAAGCTGACCCGCTCCCGTAGCAGCTTGTACAGGACCGCCATGATACCGGCCCGGTCCGCGCCCGATTTGCAGTGCATCAAGGCGGGGTAGCGGATCTGCGCGAACAGGTCCTCGGCGGCGAGGATCGCTTCCCGGGTCGGCGGATCTCGGGAAAACACCTGAAAATCAACGAGATCGATGCCGGCTGCGGCGCAGGCTTCCTTCTCCAGCAGGTAATAGCCCTGCGTACTGGGGCCCCTCAGGTTGAGGATTGTCTTGATGCCGCGTTCCTTCGCATGCGCCATGATTTGTCGGGGTGAGGGCTGGTTCGACCGCCACATCTCGGGGGAGATCTGGTGCAGGTTGCTGAACCGGGCGCGCAGGAAGCCGTGATCGACCCAGGTCAGCTCGCGCTGCGCCCGGGCCCGGCCCGACGCCGTCGACAGGTCCGCTGCAACGTGGGCGCGCCTCTTCTTTTTCGACCGCATCTTCACCATGCCCCCGGACCTAAGGGGCTGCGGGGGCCTCGGCAAGCGCCGGCCTGCAAACGCCGCCGGCCCGGCCGGGGAGATGGCAGCTTAAACTATTTCCGGCCCGCTGCATCCATATCCGCTCCACGCTGCATCTTACCGGCATGAAGACCAGCAATCGTGCTGGATGAAACCTGAACCGGAGACCCCCATGGATGAAGCTATCGTCGTCCCAACTGTCATGTTCGGTGCCATCGTCGGCATCGTCTGGCTTGTGAGCTATTTCAACAGCCGCAAGCGCCTAACCATCCACGAAACCCTGCGCCACGCCATCGACAAGGGCCAGACCCTGTCGCCTGAACTGCTTCAGAACATGTCGCTGGTGACCGACCCTGTCCGCGCTGACCTTCGCCGCGGCGTCCTGTTCCTCGCTTTCGGTGCCGCCTTCGGGGTCCTTGCCGCCCTGATCGGCCGCGAAGAAGCCGAAGCGCTGACCCCGATGCTCGGCGTGGCCACCTTCCCGATCTTCCTGGGTATCGCGTATATCGGTCTGTGGGCATTTGGCCGTGGCAAGTCACAAGCCTGATCTGCAGCTGGTCGCCTCTGGAGGGCGAGACATGCGAAGTGATCCTGATCTCGCCCAAGCGGCCGCACGAGGAAACGAGGCAGCGTTTGCCGAACTCGTGCGGCGCCACCAGGGCAAGGTGCGCGGCATGGCCCGCCGCCTTGCCGGAAGCGACGCCCCTGGCGACGACATCGCCCAGGTCACGTTCCTCACCGCCTGGCAGAAAATCTCGACCTATGCCGGCGGCACGTTCAGTTCCTGGATCTGTTCCATCTGCTGGCGGGAGTTCCTGCAATGGCGCCGCCGCCAGAAGCTGGAGATCGAGTTCGACGAAACGGCGGAGATTATCCCCTTCGACCGGTCGGCGGACCAGAACGAGATGCGGATGGACCTCACCCGCGCCCTCGAGACCCTCAGCGAAGCCCAGCGCGTTTGTGTGGTGCTGTGTGTCGCAACGGGCCTGACCCATCAGGAGGCAGCCGACGTGACAGGCTGGCCGCTGGGAACCGTAAAGTCACATGTCCTGCGCGGCGTTGCCTTGCTCAGGACGCGTCTTGAAAATGCCAATGTGGCGTGATGGAGTGATGATCATGCGTGAACAGGATGCCTACAAGGATCTGTCTGACCTCTTCCGGGTCGAGGACAACACATTGGCCGCCGAGCCGTTTACCCGGCAGGTCATGGGCCGGGTGCGTCAACAGAAGCGGATGCGCCGGGTCGTCGTCGGCGGTCTGGGCCTGATCGGGGCCGGTATCGCCGCGATGCAGCTGCCTCAGCTGTTCGCCGAATGGGCGGGTCTCGAGAAACCCCTCGCCGATGCCCTGGCCACGGCTCCGGCTGAACTCAGCACCGCTGCCGTCAGCCAGATCAACGCCGCCGCGACGGGGAACCCGATGTGGATCGCGATCGCTGCGGGCGCTGCCCTCTGCGTGTTCGCGGTGTCGGCCTTCGAACGGGCCTGATCCGAGCCGGCAGATTTCGAGAAAGCCCTGGCGCGAGCCGGGGCTTTTTCACATCCGGTATCCCATCCCCACGAGCAGCATCCGCGTCTCATAAAGCGGCAGGCCGACGATGCTGGTATAACTGCCATTGATCGCGGTGACGAAACCGCCCGCCATCCCCTGGATGCCATAGCCGCCCGCCTTGCCCTTCCATTCGCCGCTGGCGACATAGGCGGCGATTTCGGCGTCGGTCAGCCGTTTCATCTTCACGCGGGCAAGCACGGTGCGCGAATTCACGCGGCCGTCCGGCGCGCGCACCGCAACGCCGGTGATGCACTGGTGCGCGCGGCCGGACAGGAGACGCAGGAAGGCCTCGGCCTCGGCTTCATCTGCCGCCTTCTCCAGATTGCGCTGCCCGAGCGCGACGACGGTGTCGGCGGCGAGCACGTAGCCTTCCTCCGCGCAGGCCGCTGCCTTTTCGCGGGCGAGACGCTCTGCCAGCGCACGCGGGCTTTCATCCTTGCGGCGGGACTCGTCGATGTCGGTTGGTGCGACCTTGTCCGGCACAAGGCCGATCTGCGCGAGCAGCTCCAGACGCCGAGGGCTCGCGCTCGCGAGGATGAGGCGGTTCATTCGGGAACTTTGAACGTAGCGCTGGCCTGCGCGATCGCGGCGCCATCTGCCAGGATCATCGCACGCGCAAAGGCGATGCTCTTGCCGCTCTTCACATGGTCGGTGTCCACCACCAACCACTGGCCGATCCGGCCCGTACCCAGAAAGTCCGTAGACAGACTGATGGTCACGAGCCCCTTCGGTTCGCGCCCTTCACTCTGCATTTTCTGGATACAGGACAGGCCCATCGCATTGTCTGCCAGCGCCGTGATCAGCCCGCCATGCGCAAAGCCGCGCGAATTGCAATGCGCTTCGGCAAGGAACAGGCCGATCTGCACCCGGTCTTCGAGACTGCGCGAATAGAGCGGCTCCCAGGGATCGGTGAAGCCCGACTTCCGGAAATGCGGCGCAAAGCCTTCGGGAAGGGACTGAGCCGTCATGCCGGAAGGCTTACTTGAAGCGGTAGGTGATGCGGCCCTTCGACAGGTCGTACGGGGTCATCTCGATCATGACCTTGTCGCCGGTCAGCACGCGGATGCGGTTCTTCCGCATCTTGCCGGCCGTGTGTGCGATGATTTCGTGGTTGTTCTCAAGCTTCACGCGGAACGTCGCGTTCGGCAGCAGTTCAACGACTGTGCCTTCGAATTCGATGAGTTCTTCTTTCGACATGCCTTCTCCAGCTGTCTGGCCGTTCCGGCCAGGACTTCGCATTGCTGGGCTGCGCCATACAGGCTTGCAGGGATTCCGGCAAGCGCGCGGGGGAGTCGGCCGGGGTCAGGCGGCCGCCGCCATGGCTGGCCGGGGCTGCGGCGAAAGCCCGAACCAGACCCGGAACGGCCCGGACCGCTGGCCAATCTCAAGGAACACCCAGCAGCCGAGCGCCGTGACCCCGATGAGCAACGGCGCCTCGACCGCCAGTGGCAGGCCAAGGTCATCGAGATGATGACCCGCCACGACGATGATCGTCTGGTGGATAATGTAGAATGGAAACACCGCCTCGGAGAGCGTGCGCCGGACCGGGCCATCGGCCTCTGCAAAGTGGCGATGGAAGAACCCGATGGCCGCCAGAATCGCGCCCCAGGCCTCGGCTTCCCGGACGGCCCTGAACAGCATCCGCATCCATTCGGGAGGCGACTCGGGGGCGAGCGCGAAGTAGGTGATCAGCGCCACCCAGCTTGCCGCCGCAATAACAAGGGCCAGCCAGCGCGCCCGCACCGCCGCATCAAAGAAGGGCTGATGTTTCGCAATGCCGAACCCGAACAGGAAAACCGTCAAGTAGACCGCGTGCAGGTACCAATCCTCGCGGAAATCGTGCGTCTCGCCGAAGATCGGAAACAGCGTCAGCCGCGTGGCGACGAGGAACAGCCAAGGCGTCAGGAACAGGCCGGGCCCGGAAATCAGCAGAGCCAGCCGTCTGAACGGCAGGCGCCGCAGCAAGGGCATCAGCGCCGCAAGCGCCAACGTGTAGAGGATCAGGTAAGCGACGAACCAGAGATGGTTGTAGGTTGGCGTGGCGAGGCAGCCGTCGGCATCGCACCAACCGCCGGAAGCGGTCACATACTTGAGGTAGAAGTTCTCAAGCACCGGCCCGAGCGGCAGGCCCATCGCCGAATAGGCCTCGATTACCTCATAATAGGATTGCGGCGGCACGATCAGGAACACGCCCAGCAAGAGGGGCGGCCAGAGCCGGCGCATGCGTGACGACAGGAACGCCCCTGTCTGCATCTTGTCGGTCATGAAACGCGTGGCGGCGCCCGATATGAGGAACAGCAAGGTGAGCCGCCATGGGCTCGTGAGCATCATCAAGGGCTCGATGGTCTCGCTCGCCCGGCTGGATTTCACGTGCCAGTCCCAGCTCACATAGAACATGCCGCAATGGTACAGGATGAGCAGCGCAAACGCGCTGATGCGAAGCCAGTCGAGATCGTAACGCCTTTGGGTCATGACCGGCGTTCTTGCGCCGGGCGAAGCGCGCCGCTACGCCTAAGCCACAAACGGCCCGTGGCCGGGACGAGCGGAAACCCACCTGTGACAGACGGCGCGCAATCCGTGACGAGTGGCAAAGCCCCGTTCAGACCGGGCCCCTGGGGCGTGATCGCCCTGATCTCCCTCCCCGTCGGCATTGTCAACGCGACGTCGGTCCTGATCGAACTCCGGCGCCTCGAACTCCCGGTACATCCGGCCGAGCCGTTCTTCTGGGAGTTTTCCAGTGTGGTCGTTCTGGTCCTGCTGGCGCCCCTCGTCGGCCGGGCCGTCCGGCGCTGGCCATTTGAGGGGCCAGGGCTCTGGACATCGCTTGCCATCCACGCGGGACTGACCGTTCCATTCGCGCTCGCGCACGTCGCCGGTCTCTTTGCCTTGCGCCAAAGTATCTACGCCCTGATTGGCGGCGACTATGATTTCTTCGGTGATGGGGTCTGGCTGACCCTGCTCTATGAATGGCGAAAGGATGTCCTCACCTACGCCATCTTCGTGGCCGTGTATTCCGGCATGGCCTGGCTGGCCAGCCGCCGGGACGCCGCCAATACCCTGCCGCCGCCAGACCGTATCGAAGTGCGCGAAGGCGGGCGGACGCTGTTCCTGCCGCCGTCCGAGATCGCCTGGCTGGAGGCCGCCGGCAATTATGTCGAGATCCACACCGCGACCGGCACACACCTCGTCCGGGGCACGCTCGCCGCCTGGGAGCATCGCCTCGAAGGGCTGGGCTTCGTGCGTATCCATCGCTCGCGCCTGATCAACCGCGCGCAGGTCGGCGCCTTGCAATCGACCGGGTCCGGCGACTTCGAAGTCACGCTGATCGGCGGCGCCAAGCTGCAAGGTAGCCGCCGGTTTCGCGCCGGCCTCGCCTGATCAGCGCGGCGGTAGCGGCACGCCCGATTCGAGGCTACACTGACCGGCAAATCCTGGAAATGTGCCGGTGATATCGACATTCGACTCGGCAAAGCCGTCGCCGATGGCGAGGCGGGCTGTGGTCGTGGTCGCGATCGCGGCGAGCAACTCCGGCGTCAGCGGCAGGGTCAGGCTGACCGCTGCGCCGTCCACTTCGGTGAGCACGGCCTCACCATCGAACACCGCGCCACTCGCGATGAACTGCGCGGGGCCTGCCACGGCATAGTCACCGAGCTGGCGGGCCGGCGCGATCACCTCGAGTGTCTTGGCGGCGGTGTCGCAATGCAGGGCAAATTTCGGCGGCGAGAGGCCGGACACATCATCCTGCGGACCGGCATCGAGCGCCGAAATCACCGTTTCGCCGTCCAAAAGTTCGAGCCCGTCCACCGGCGGCGGTGTCTCGCGTTCGGAGGGCGGCGGGACGGCGGGCGCAGTCTCGGCGGGCGGCGCTTCGAGGGCTGGCGCCGGGTTTCGCCCTTCGCAGGCGCCGAGCGTCAGAACCGCTGCCGAAAGTGCGAGCGCAAAGCGTTTCATGGCATGTCCGTCCTTCATGTGCCGGGCGCCCTGCCCTGGCCGGCATGGAGCGCGCAGATAAGCGTGAACAGGCGCCGGGCTGTCGGCTGGTCGATCTCGATCTTGCCGGCGAGGCGTTCCCGGAGCAGGTCAGAGCCTTCATTGTGGATGCCGCGGCGCGCCATGTCGATGGCCTCGATCTGGTGCGGCGTCTGTGTACGGATGGCTTCGTAATAGCTGTCGCAGATCATGAAATAGTCGCGGATCACACCGCGGAACGGGCCGAGCGAGAGGATGAACGTGTGCACGTCTTCCGCCGCTTCAGTGCGCACCGCGAGGATGAGGCGGCGCTCGGCCTGGCTGAGGGAGAGCACATAGGGCCCGCGCGACTGGCCGGTGACGGCGAAACTGTTTTCCTCGATCAGGTCGAAGATCGCGACGCGCCGCTCATGCTCCGCGTCCGGGCCTGACGCGCCCAGCGTGTCGTCGTCGATATGAACGGCGATGAGGCGATCAGTGCCCATCGCTCCGGCCCCGGTTGGTGCGGATGGAGACAGAGCGCGCATGCGCCGGCAGGCCCTCGGCTTCGGCGAGGCGCAAGGCGGCAGGCGCCAGCACTTCGAGACCGTGCGGCCCCGCGCGCTGCACACTCATGCGCTTCAGGAAATCATATAGTCCGAGTCCGGACGAAAACCGCGCGGCGCGGCTGGTCGGCAAGACGTGGTTCGAGCCGGTGACATAATCACCCAGCGCCTCAGGCGTATGGTGCCCAAGGAAGACGGCGCCTGCATGCCGGATCAGCGGCAAGAGGCTGTCGGGATCCTCGACGCAGAGCTCAAGGTGTTCCGCCGCGATCCGGTTCGCAATCTCCGCCGCCTGCAGCCGGTCACGGGCATGGATGATGGCGCCATGGGCCGTCCAGGACTCGCGCGCGCGCTCGCCGGTCGCCAGCGTCTTCAACTGGCTTTCCACAGCCTTATCCACAGCCTTGCCCACCGCCTCATCCACAGTGATGAGGATTGATTGGCTGGACGGGTCATGCTCCGCCTGGCTCAGCAGATCGGCCGCGATCCAGTCCGGATTGGCGGTCGCATCGGCGATGATCAGGATCTCCGACGGACCCGCAATCGTGTCGATGCCGACGCGGCCGAACACCTGGCGCTTGGCTTCCGCCACCCAGGCATTTCCGGGCCCGACGATCTTATCCACCGGCGCCAGCGCGCCCGCGCCAAACGCCATCGCGCCGACCGCCTGCGCGCCGCCGATCGGGTAGTACTCGTCCACGCCCGCCTTCAGCGCGGCGTAAGCCACGGCATTCGACAGCTCGCCCTTCGGCGCCGGCGCGACCATCACGATCCGCTCCACCCCGGCAATCCGTGCCGGGACGATATTCATCAGCACCGAGGACGGATAGCTCGCGCGCCCGCCGGGCACATAGACGCCGACCGAGTCGAGCGACGTCCAGCGCCAGCCAAGCTCGATCCCGGCATCGTCCGTGAAGGAATGATCGGCGGGGCGCTGCGCGCCATGATAGGCGGCGATCCGGTCATGCGCGAAATCAATCGCGGCCCGGAGGTCCGCCGGGCACGTCGCCGCGAGCTCGTGCAGATTGACGTTGTCGGATTCCAGCGTCGAGGGGTCGATCTGCAGCCCGTCAAACTTGGCGGTATAGTCAGCCACCGCCGCCCCGCCGCGTTTCTTCACGTCGGCGAGGATGTCTTTCACCACGCCGAACACGTCCTCCCCCTGCCCGCGATCTTCCGCGAGGAAGCGCGTCAGGACCTCATCGAACTGAGGCTTGGTGGCGTCAAAGTGGCGGGCCATGCGGCAGAAATCCGGCTGTTTGATACGGCCCCGCTACATGGACCGGGGCTGGCAGGCTGGCAAGACGGCGCATGGGCGCAATTTGGGCGCCGGCTAACGCTTCCGCCGCTCATGGCTCGGCACATGCCGGGTCGGCCAGACATAGTCGCTGTCGAGCAGCGTCGCGTCCAGGGCCTCGACCGTCAGCACGATTTCGCCATCCCCCGCAAATAGAAGGTTCACCTTGCCGCCCGGCGGCTCGGCGACATCCGGCACGAAATCTGCGCTCAACAGCGAGAGGATCAGTTCCGGATCGGTCTTGGTGATGCCGCGCGTTTTCACGTTCAGCACGCCATCAAACGCCAGCAGTGCCCGCACCCGCTCACCCGGCTGGCCCTTGCGCATCGGCGCGGCTTCCCAGCGGTAGCGGTTGAGTTCGATGGCAAACCGGCGGTTGCGCTTTTCGTAGACAAGGTTGCCGGCCTTCACGACCGCATCCTGCACAGCCGCGGCGATGATTTTCAGGTCGTCCCCCTCTTCAGCGAGAAGGCGCAGCGGTTTGTAATCGGTCATCGGCCCCTGCCGTCGTTACTCATCTTCGCCAGATCGGCGTTCGATCTTCGCGCCGCAAGCCCCCAGCTTCGCCTCCAGCCGCTCAAAGCCGCGGTCGAGGTGGTAGATCCGGTTCACGACCGTCTCACCCTTCGCCGCAAGTCCGGCGATCACGAGCGACACGGACGCCCGAAGGTCCGTCGCCATGACCGGCGCCGCCGTCAGGTGATCGACACCCTTCACGACAGCCTCCTGCCCGCGCACGGTGATGTCCGCGCCGAGGCGCGAGAGTTCCGGGGCGTGCATGAAACGGTTCTCGAAGATCGTCTCGCGGATGATGCTGGTGCCTTCAGCGGTGCACATCAGCGCCATGAACTGGGCCTGCAGGTCAGTAGGGAAACCGGGGTGAGGCTGCGTCGAGAGGCTGACGGCTTTCAACGCCGAGCCATTGCGGCGAATGCGCAGCGTCGAGGCTGCTTCATCGGCATCCACCGTTACGCCCGCTTCGCGCAGCTTCGAGATCATCGCGCCGAGCGCGGCGACCGGGCATCCGTCGAGCGTCACGTCGCCGCCCGCCGAGGCTGCGGCCATCGCGTAGGTGCCGGCTTCGATCCGGTCGGGCATCACAGGATAGGTCGTGCCCTTCAGGGCTTCGACGCCCTTGATGCGGATGATCGGCGTGCCCGCGCCGGTGACGTTTGCGCCCATCGTGTTGAGGCAGTTGGCGAGGTCCTCGATCTCGGGCTCCCGCGCCGCGTTCTCGAGGATCGTCTCGCCCTTCGCCAGGGTCGCCGTCAGCATCGCATGTTCGGTTGCGCCGACCGAGACGGTCGAGAAGTTGATATGTGCGCCGGTCAGCCCGTGGATTGCCGCAGCCTTCACATAGCCGCCCTCGACGCGCAGGTCGGCGCCCATGGCTTCCAGCGCCTTGAGGTGCAGGTCCACCGGGCGCGCGCCGATCGCGCAGCCGCCGGGCAGCGAGACGGTCGCGTGGCCGGAGCGCGCGATCAGCGGCCCGAGCACGTTGAAGCTCGCCCGCATCTTGCGCACCTGTTCATAGGGCGCGATCGTCGATTTCAGCTCCGCCGCGTTGAGGTGGCAGGTCGAGGAGCCCTTCGGCCAGTAGACCTCGACGCCGAGCGTCTCCAGCAGCTGCGCCAGGAAGCGCGTATCTGCCAGGTTCGGCATGTTGGTGAGTTCGACCGGCTGATCGGTCAAAAGGCAGGTGACCATCAGCTTCAGCGCCGAGTTCTTGGCGCCGGAGACGTGGATCCGGCCATGAAGCGGCGTTCCGCCGGTAATGTGAAGTCTGTCCATGGGCGGCACATATACTGTGCTTCGCGGCTTTGTCAGGGCCGGAATATGCGCCGGATTGTGATTTGAGCGGCTTTCAGGCGCCCTGATCCCCCTCAGACGGACCGGGCGGCGGTTTGCGGCTCGCCTCCTTGCGGCGCTTGAGGTTCGCCCGCAGCGCCTCGGCCCGGCGGGCATCACGTTCGGCCTTTTCGGGGGTGGGCGGCTTCTGGCTCATATTCGCGGCTAAACGGTCTTTTCACGAAGGAAGGCTTAGGCTAAAGCCCGCGAACCGTACCGGCAAGGCCGCCTTAGCTCAGGGGTAGAGCGCGTCATTGGTAATGACGAGGTCGACAGTTCAAATCTGTCAGGTGGCACCATTCCTCGCCGGTTGCGCGCAGCGCAAGAAATCGATCCGGGGATCGATTTCAGGCGAAGAATGCCCAAGCGCAAGCGCAGGGCCCGTAACCAAACTCCCAAGCGCCGGTTTCAATCCGCATCGTCATCCCCCGTCTCACAAGACATGCCACCGCTTTCAACAACGGCGGTTTTTGGCCCCTCGCGGACATTCCGTTTGCTGCTGAAAGGACCTTCGCTTCGGGTTTGAGGTTACTTCGGCGCGTCGTGCCACGCCGCAGCGTGTTGTGAGGCAACGCTGCTACTCACGACGGGGGTGATCAGCGGTCCAGCCGCTCGTAGCCCTCTTCCACCAACGCGGCTTCGTAATTCGGATCGGGCACAATCTCTGCCGCCGTCACGGTCTCGTCGTACGGCGCCGCTTGCGGCGGGTCCGGCATGTTGCGGGTCGGCAGTCCGTCCTGTTGCAGGCGCCATTCACGCGGCCCGGCGCGCACCACACGTGCCGGAATGATCTCGTCATACCCTGACGTGAGACCCGTGTAAGCATATGGACAGGCGGCCTCGAGTTCGTCGTCGCTGATCCACTTGACCGGATAGCAGCGTGACTTGAACTCATAGACGAGTTTCGGCTCGCCCGACCAATCCATCAAGGACAGGTCAGGTTCGACGCCCACGTCTCCACCCTCATAGTAGCCGACCGCGATCATCGTCCGGCCGGGGTTTTGGCCAAGAACGCGGGTCGTGCGGATGGGTTGGCCCGCAGGATCGAACCAGTGATCGATCCATTCGATCTGGCCGTTGTCATCCGTGTAAGTCTCTGTGACCCTGAAAAAGAGGCGCTCGCCGGTGGGCCCAAGCGTTTTGAGTACGCCGGTGAAGTCCCAGGACACACTTGCGTCGGTGAAGCTGGCGACGGGCGTGTCCCCGGTGAAAAGGGTCAGGACGCCGCCCTCGCGTTTGGCCGCCTCCGGGAAATCCTTGAGCCACTGCGCCTCCCCCTTTCCTGCGGAGGCGACTTCATCGCTTTGGCCATCGGTGGGCGAAGGTGGCGCGGCCGCTGGAGTCGGGGGCGCGTCAGGCGCTTGCACGACAGAGGTTGGTGCGGAATCGTCCGAAGGCGCCTCGGCGCCCGGGCTGCATCCTGCCGCCGCAGCCAGAACAAGCGCCGCTACGGCGCACTTCAGGGCGTGTTTGAACTTCATGTCGGCTCCCGCGAGGCGATGAGGATTTGCGTGCAAATACCCGGCGGGTCATCGCCGAGGGGTGGGGCAGTCCTTGAAAACGCTGACGAGCTTCGCCTTCGCGGACACCCAATCCCGAGCTGACGCACTGCCCTTTTGCGCAACACGGCGCAAGATCAGGCAGGCGAGTTGGAGAGGGCATTCGCGCCCGGCCTTCTGGTTTTGGCGTACTCCAAAGTTTCGCAACAATGACCACTGTGGGCAAATAACAGCCATCGCATTCAAGCTGCCGCACGGCCCGGCTTCAACCAAACCAGCAACACCGCCCCCACGCCCAGCACCGCAATCCCGAACCACGCCCCCGCGCCGACATAGAGGATGGCGGAGACCAGCATCGCGCCGCTCGTCAGCGTGAAGACCAGCGGCAGGACGGGATAGAGCGGCACACGGAACGGCCGGGGCTGGTCCGGGAACTTGTGCCTCAGGCGGATGAGCGCGAAGCCGCTCGCGATCAGGAACATCCAGTAGATCGGCGCGGTATAGTCCACGAGCGTCTGGAAGCCCTGATAGGCTGCGCCGAGCCCGACAAGCGCCAGCGAGATCAAACCCTGCAGCAGGATCGCGTTGCGCGGGCTCTGCGTGCGTTCATTCCAGCGCCCGGCCCAGCCGAGGGACGGGATCGCCGCCGCAGCCGCAAAGGTCGTCCGTGCACCGACGATGATGGTGGCGTTCAGCGAGGTGAAGGCCGCCGCGACCACGCCGATCGCCAGCACAAGGCCCGCTTGCGGTCCGAACGCGCGGTCCATCAGGTCCGCCGCCGGCGCATCCGACGCGGCCAGGCCGTCAAGACCAAGCCCCCGCAACATCGCCCAGGCCGTCAGCAGGTAGAGCGCGGTGATGATCGCGATGGCGAGAACCAGCGCCCGCACCATGCCGCGTTCGCCGTCCTTCACTTCGGCCGACAGCGTCGCCGATTCCGTCCAGCCGCCGAAGGCGAGCAGTACGAACACCAGTCCATAGCCGAGGCCGCCCAGCGTCGGGGCGGATCCTTCGCCCGGATCGGCCGGCGCAATATCGCGCACCTCGAGCCAGATCGCGGCGGCCGCAAGCGTCAACAGACCCAGCATCTCGAGCGCCACCATCGCGCTGTCGCTCGCCTCGCCTTCGCGGCGCAGTTTTAGAGCGGTCGCGATCAGGACGCTGGCGAAGGCATAGATCGCCGGGCCGAACGACCCGAGATCCACGACCCGGTTCATGTAATCGCCGATCACGAACCCCAGCAGCGCGATCGCGCCTGTATTGATGACGGCGAGCCGGGCCCAGGCAAACAGGAAGGCGAAGCGCCGCCCGAAGGCGCGCTCAAGGAAGTGATAATCCCCGCCGGGATGGGCAAAGGCTGTCGCCAGCTCCGAATAGCATAGCGCGCCGGCCAGCGAGATCAGCCCGCCAATGGTCCAGAGGATATAGATGGCGGCTTCGGACCCCGCGTTCGATGCCACGAGCGCGGGCGACTTGAAGATGCCGGCGCCGACGACCATGCCCACGGTGACGATGGCCACATAGGCCGCCGATTTGTGCCGCCGGATCACGGCGCCCGCCCCGTCCGGCGCGAGGGTTTCAGACGGGGGGCCGGGCAAATCCATCACGTCTCCTGGGCAGGCTGCAACATAGCAGGGACATGCCCCCTGCCGATCCGTCAATTAGCACGCCTAAACAAAGGCTTGAGCGGGAGCCAATCGCATGCGCCGAATAAAGCACTAGTTTCCGCGCCAAACCCGCATGGAGCAGAACGCCAATGGCGAAACTCAGAAAACACCTCATCTCTAGTTCGGCGCTTGCCGCCGTCGCGTTTTTCTTCGCAGCACCAGCCCCCCTCGCCAGCGCGCAGGAAGCGGTCAGTGATGTGCGCGCCGAAACGGTGATCGTCACCGGCACCCGGACCGAAGGCCGCACCGTGCTCGAAAGCACCGTGCCCGTAGACGTCGTGAACGCCGATGACATCGCAAGCTCCGCAACGCTGGGCGGCG
Source organism: Hyphomonadaceae bacterium (assembly GCA_027482995.1). GTDB lineage: Bacteria > Pseudomonadota > Alphaproteobacteria > Caulobacterales > Hyphomonadaceae > Hyphomonas. Next base: position 19,361 of record JAIXVM010000046.1, read on the forward strand.
AGCTGGGTTCAGCGCTGCAGACGCTCGTTCCCTCCTTCAGCTTCTCGCGCCAGTCGAACTCCTCGTCCACGGACGTCGTCCGGTTCGGCCAGCTACGCGGCCTGAACCCCGACCAGGTGCTCGTCCTCGTCAACGGCAAGCGCCGCCACACGACATCCGTGGTCAGCCTTGACGCCAAGATCGGCCGCGGCACGACGCCGGTGGACTTCAACTCCATCCCGCTCTCGTCGATCTCGCGCATCGAAGTGCTCCGCGACGGCGCCGGCGCTCAGTATGGCTCCGACGCTGTGGCCGGCGTGATCAACGTGATCCTGAAAGGCGCCGATGCGCCCGGTGAACTGACTGCCAGCTACGGCTTCCACCGCACGGATTTCGAACCGACCGGCGAAACACTGGAAGACGGCCAGACCTACAGCCTGGGCGTGTCCAAGGGATTCAGCCTCGGCGATAACGGCTTCATCCAGGTCGGCGCGGACTACCGCGACCGGGGCAAGACCTCGCGCGGCGGCGCCATCAACGAATTTGCCTTCCTTTTCGGTGTTGAGCCCGACAGCCCGCTTAACAGCACCTTCGCCGGCCGCCCCGGCCTTTACCGTCCAGGCGATCCGGACGTGACCGACCTCAATCTCTGGGCCAATGGCGAACTGGAAGTCGGTGACGGCCTGACCGCTTATGGCTTTGCGACGTACAACGACCGCGAAGGCGAAGGCGCCGCCTTCTACCGCTACCCGGACGGTTCGGCCGGTGTGCCGGGACTCTATCCGGTCGGCTACCGCCCGATCACCACCAACGACAATACCGACATCAACCTTGTTGGTGGACTGCAGGGCGAAACGGCCGGCTGGAGCTGGGATGCCAGCGTGAACTATGGCGAGAACGAATTCGAGGCGGGCGTGCGCAACTCCGCCAACCCGTCGCTCGGTTCGGCCTCGCCGACGTCGTTCCGTTCGGCGACGTTCAACAATTCGCAAGTCGTTCTGAACTTCGACGCCTCGCGCGAAATCACCCTCGGCACCATCGCGGCCGGTGTAGAGTATCGCCACGAGGATTACAGCACCGAAGCCGGTGACCCGGCCTCCTATGCGGTCGGCCCCCTTGCCGCGTCGCTGGGCAAACGCATCGGCGCGCAAGCGGGCATTGGCCTTTCGCCAGCAGATGCCACCTCGGTGTCGCGCGATGTCGGCGCGGTCTATGCCGAACTTTCCGCTGAGCCCCTGCCCGGCTTGCTGCTGGACGTGGCCGGCCGGTACGAAAACTACTCGGATGCAGGCGACGCCGTCGCCGGCAAGCTGGCTGCCCGCTACGCTGTGAACGACGTGATCGGCGTGCGCGGTTCGGTCTCGAACAGCTTCCGGGCGCCGTCGCTGTCTCAGACCGCGTTCCAGTTCACCTCCACCTCGTTCGGCTCCGGCGGCGCTCTGACCACCGTGCGCACGGTTGCGCCCGGCTCGCGCATCGGCCAGGCGCTCGGCGCGCCAGAGCTTGAGCCGGAAACCTCGGTGAACTTCAGCGCAGGCGTCACCGCCGAGTTTGGCAATTTCGGCCTCAGCGTGGACGCTTTCCGGATCGATGTGGACGACCGGATCATCGTCAGTGAGCGGAACTTCGGCTTTGAAAGCACGATCCTTGCCGCCACAGGCATTCCGAACGTGACGGACGTGGCTGTCTTCACCAACGGCGCGGATACGCGCACCGAAGGCGTCGAGTTCGTCGGCACCTGGTCGGGAGAGGCGGGCCCGGGGGATCTTGATCTCTCGCTCGCGTACGCCCTCGCCGAAACCGAAGTTCGCGCCGTCAAGCGGGCCTCGAGCTTCGTGCCCGGTTATGTCGTTCTCGGCGTCGAGGAGCGCAACACGATCGAGACGGCGGCCCCGAAAGACCGGCTTGTCGGATCGGCTGAATACACGCTCGGCCGCCTTGGCCTCCTGGCCCGTGCCACGCGCCAGGGTGAGACGACCCGCATCTTCAACTTCGGCGGCGGGTTCGAGCCGGAGCAGACTTACGGCGCCAAGACGCAGCTCGACCTTGAAGCTTCCTGGCGGGTGAACGATGCCATCGAAGTTGCGGCGGGCGGCAATAACGTGCTGGACGAGTATCCGGACCGTTCGAGCGCGGACATCGCCTACTTCGATGCACTGCCCTATGACGTGCTGTCGCCCATCGGCATCAACGGCGCCTACTGGTACGTCCGTACGCGGATCACGTTCTGATCAAAGCGCCCGCGCAAGGGCCGCGCGCCAGCCTTCAAGGAGGTTGGCGCGCGTTTCTGCGTTCATGACCGGCTCGAAACGCTTGCCCGGGACGGCCCGCGCCGCCCAGTCTGCCGCGTCAATCCAGCCGAGCTGCATCGCGGCGGCGGCGGCGGCGCCGAGGGCCGTCATCTCGCGGTAGTCCGGCCTGAGGACCGGCAACGCGCAGATGTCGGCGAGGGACTGCATCAGCCAATCGTTTCCGACCATGCCGCCATCGACGCGCAGTTCGGCGATCGGCGCGCCATCGCCCGCAAAGGCGGCGAGCAGGTCGTGCGTCTGGTAGGCGACCGACTCAAGGCCTGCGCGGACGAGATGCGCGGCGGTGGCGGCGCGGGTGAGCCCGGCGATCAGACCGCGTGCCTCCGCGTTCCAGTGCGGCGCGCCAAGGCCGGTGAAGGCGGGCACCATGTAGACGCCGCCATTGTCCGGCAGGCCGGCTGCAGCAGCGGCGCTTTGCTCCGCACTCTGAATAAGACCCAGATCATCGCGCAGCCATTTGATGACGGTGCCTGCGTTGAAGATCGAGCCCTCAAGCGCCATCGCGGCCGCGCCGGGCAGTGCATAGCCCATTGTGCCGAGCAATCGGTTTTGCGATGCGGGGCGAACGTCTCCTGTGTTAGCAACAAGGAAGGCGCCGGTGCCGAAGGTGACTTTTGCCTGGCCGGGCGCGAGGCAGCCCTGACCGACGAGCGCCGATTGCTGGTCGCCGAGAATCGAGCAGATCGGAATTGCGCGGCCGAACAGCGCAGGATCTGTCGCGCCGTAGTCTGCGGCACTGGGTTTCACGGATGGCAAAAGTGAGGCCGGGATGTTCAGCATCGTTGCCATCTCGGCGCTCCAGCCACCCGCGCTGCCGAGGCCGAGGCGGTAGAGCAGCGTGCGAGAGGCATTGGTAACGTCGGTCGCGTGCACCTTTCCGCCTGTCAGGTTCCAGAGCAGGAACGCATCGACCGTGCCGAAAGCGAGTTCGCCAGCCTCTGCGCGGGCGCGGGCGCCGGGCAAGTTGTTCAGTATCCAGCCGATCTTGGTGCCGGAGAAGTAGGGATCAAGCAGAAGGCCGGTCGCTTCCTGAACGGCGGCTTCATGGCTACCCGCCTTCAACGCGTCGCAGGCGGCGGCCGTACGCCGGTCCTGCCAGATGATGGCGGGCGCGATGGGCTTGCCGGTCGTCCGCTCCCAGACGAGTGTGGTTTCGCGCTGGTTGGTGATACCGATGGCAGCGATGCGGTCCGCGCCGCCCGCCTTGGCGATGACCGTCCGGCACACTGAAAGCGTGCGCGACCAGATCTCCTCCCCCTTCTGCTCGACCCAGCCATCGGCCGGATATTGCAGGGCCACCTCTTCCTGCGCGAGGGCGACTTCGTGGAAGTTGCGATCATAGACAATCGCCCGCGTGGACGTGGTGCCTTCGTCGATGACGAGAACGAAATCAGCTTGCGTTGTCACTTAAAATTCCTTGTACTGACTTTCAACTTGATCAATCGAAAACACCTGTCAGGCCCGCGTGCTTTGTCACCCACTTCGTCCAGTTGAAAAGCAAATAGGACACGAGCAACACCAGGCCGGTCGCGACGACGCCGCCCAGAGCGACCGCTCCGCAAGTGGCGACCAAATACCAGTTCGAGCTGTAAACCCCGAAGCATGCAACGGCCAAAAAGCCCAAAGTTGCCAAGGCGCCGGGGAGTGCGATCAGTATGCAAACCCACCCAAGCAGCCGGCTCACCTGGGGAACAAATCGCGGTGAGATCATGAGGTCAGGCTTTCATCTGGGCAGGATCGTAAAAAAAGGTTTCGGCGGCGATCCGGTCGCCGTGCCAGGTTTGCCAGGCGACTTCTTCCATTGACCGCGTTCCACCCGATTTCGGATGAAAGGTGAAGCGCCAGCGGATCACGACGGTATCGCCCGCGATCAAAGGTTCTGCCAGCAGCTGCGTCTCGACCCGCAACATGCGGTCGAGCGTCGCCTGTTCCTGGGCGACAAGCGCGTCTCTTCCCTGCCGGGGCGGAGATTGATTCTCCTGCATGGTGGCGTCCGGCATGTACCAGTCGCGGATCGCGCCGGCATGGTCACCGCTGAGCACCTGCGCCGTGAAGCGCCGGACCGTTTCAATTGCAGGCATGGAGACTCCCTTGTCGGTAAGTCCCTAGCACGCCCGCTTTGTCTGGCTCAACGCACCTCCCGCCTTTGGCCCCGGTCTCCGAACCACCAGAGTGTCGCCGCCGTTGCCGCAAAGGTGGTCGTCTCGATGATGCTTGCCCGGGCGTCCGCCGCCGCGCCGAGATAGACAAGACCGGTAATCAGCCAGAGGAGCAGTGTCAGCAATGGCCGGGTCAGGGCCCGGACCGCATTCACCCACCTGTAGCTGTCTCCGATGGCCGCTTCCGCTGCCATCGATGACGCGAGCCCTTGCCAGGCCCCCGCCGTTTGCGCGAGGCTTTGCTGCCCCGCGAGTTCAGATGCTCTCGCCTTCATCTGAAGTTCCACCAGCGCCGCTTCGTGCTTCCAGCGCGCTTGTTCCTGCGTGTTTTCCTGCCGGCGCTCAATCAGTCCGGCGATCCGCCCGATCACCGTGCCGAGAAGTCCGAAGACGCCGCCGCCTGCCGCGCTTGCGGCCAGTCCGATTATGTCCGCCATGAGGTCGCCGCTCCCGGGTAGGTCCATGAGGCGGGTGTCTTCCGCCGGTCGAGATGAAGGAATGTCCGTCCACGGCCGATGCCGGTGAAGTCGCACTCCTTGGCGAAAGCCAGGAGGGCGTGCCGGTCGTGGCCGGCAAGCGCGATATCCACGGCGATGCGCCGGTGGCGCGACTCTACCGCGCCGCCAACCACCATGTTGCGAATGGCGCAGCGATGACCGGAATTGATCCGGATCTTCTTGCCCACCTTTTCCCGCAGCGCTTCGAGCGCGTCGAGAAAGGCCGGGTCATGCCAGTATTCGCCCTGGCAGCCACCGGCCCGGCATTTGCAGGCCAGCTCCGCCGGGCGGAAATGCGGCCAGCGCCAGCCAGCCATCGAAAAGTCCTTGTACGAAGCAATCAGCATTCCCGGAGTATGCCTCCGCCCCGGACCCTGCCGGATTGGCGGAGCCTGAAAAAGTTGGGCGAAGGCATCTATCCCTGGGTTGCGTGCACACTAGTGCGCTGGATTTGCATGGAAAAACGAAGGTCAGCGCGCCGAAAGATTTTTTTGGCCGGGCCGTGAAATCGCGCGAAAGTGAGGGATAGGCCGAAACTTATGCAACAAAACTTCGCCGTTCAGACCAGGTCGAACGAAAGCCAAAACGAGTCATCCCGGCTTTCGCCGGGATGACAAACTGGGATGAGGTGTCGTCTGCTTCGGCCTAAGCCGTAACGGTCTGCTTGCGCACGAAGCCGAGGCCCTTGGCGAGCGCGGCGCGGGCGTCATCATACTCGCGCACGAGCTGGTCGACGAAAACCTGCGTCGGCACCCGAGCCTTGATGGCGCCGATACCCTGGCCGCAGCCCCAGATGTCTTTCCAGGCCTTGGCTTCGGTATTGCCGCCTGAGCCGAAGTTCATCTTCGAGGGGTCGCTTTCCGGCAGGTTGTCGGGGTCGAGGCCGGCGGCGATGATCGACGGCTTCAGGTAGTTGCCGTGCACGCCGGTAAACAGGTTCGTGTAGACGATATCCTCGGCGCCGTACTGGGCGATGGCGTCCTTGTAGCCGTCCGGCGCGTTCGCCTCGTCGCAGGAGATGAAGGCGGAGCCGATATA
>JAIXVM010000319.1 GCA_027482995.1 Hyphomonadaceae bacterium
CGACTGGGTCATCACGTTGACGGCGGCTTTCGACATGGCCGAGGGCACCACGAAGGGGCCGCCATTCCAGACCCAGGTGGTCAGAATCGAGATGACGTTGCCGCGCGTCTTGCCGGCGATCCAGCGCTTGCCGATGTCCTGCGTCATGTAGAACGTGCCGCGGAACACGATGTTGGAGATGGCGTCGAAGCCGCGGATCGAGAGGTCTTCCGTGCGGCTGATGAAGTTGCCGGCAGCGTTGTTGACGAGGCCGGTGAGGGGGCCGTGCTTGGCCCAGATTTCGTCGTTCATGTCGGTGATCGCTTCGGCGACACGGATGTCACAGGCGTGGGGGACGACTTTGCCGCCATGCTTGTCCATGAGTTCCTTCGCCGTCTCCTCGCAGACGCCGCCGCGCCGGCCGCAGATGTGCACTTCGGCGCCAAGTTTCAGGAAACCCTCGGCCATTTCCTTGCCGAGGCCGGTGCCGCCGCCTGTGACGAGGATACGCTCACCCTTCATCAGGCCGTCTTTGAACATGAGTTTTGAGGTATCCATTTGTCTCTCCCTGCGGGTCGGTCTATTTTGACGGACTATAATGCCACTTTCAGCGGAGACACCCATGAAACGAATGCTTGTTGCGGCTGCCCTCGCGTCACTGTTTGCCGGCTCGGCGGCGGCGGACCCGTTCGATGTTTTTGGCACGTTCAAGCTGCCGGACGGGGGCTCGCATGTGCAGATCGCGGACTGCGGAGACGGCTCTCCGTGCGGCAAGATCGTGTGGATCGATGCGAAGGATTTGCCTTCGGGCGTGACGCCCGCGGACGTGAAGAATCCGAAGGGCGAAAAGATCCTCGGCTACAAGCTGCTGCAGGGCTTTGCCAAGAAGGCGAAGGACTGGCGCGGCGGCAAGATCCACGATCCGATGGAGCTGAAGACGTATGACTCGCGGCTGAAGCGGCTGACGGATGGCAACCTGGAAGTCAAAGGCTGCATCGGTCCCGTTTGCCAGACGCAGATCTGGAAGCCGGTGTCCTAGGGACCGGCTTGCCATGGGCCGGGATAGGCGCATGTTGGGTCGATAAAATCCCGGGAGGAACACATGTCGGAAACCAATCGCCGCTGGCTGCTGGAGTCGCGCCCGCAGGGCATGATCAAGGACAGCGATTTCCGCCTCGATGAAGGCCCCGTGCCGGAACCGGGCGAGGGCGAGTTCCTTGTCCGCGTGACGGACCTTTCCTTTGACCCGACGCAGCGCGGCTGGCTGGCGGCGGACACCTACCTGCCCGCCGTGAAGATCGGCGCGCCGGTGCGGGCCGGAGCGATCGGGCAGGTGATCAAGTCAAACCATCCGGGCTTCAAGCCGGGGCAGATGGTGCAGGGCACCTTTGGCTGGCAGGAATATGTCGTGACCAAAGGCATGACGGAGACCGGGCCGGTGACGCCGGTGCGCGCCGGTATCACGCCGGAACAGGCGCTCGGCGTGTTCGGCGTGACGGGGCTGACGGCCTGGTTCGGGCTGACGGATGTGGGCCAGCCGAAGGCGGGCGACACGGTGCTGGTTTCCGGCGCGGCGGGCGCGACGGGATCGGTGGTGGTGCAGGTGGCGAAGGCGCTCGGCTGCAAGGTAATCGGCATTGCCGGCGGCAAAGACAAGTGCGCCTGGGTGGTTCAGGTGGCGGGCGCCGATGCGTGCATCGACTACAAGTCCGAGAACGTGGCGGCCGCGATCAAGGCACATGCGCCGAAGGGCGTGAATGTTGTGTTCGAGAATGTCGGCGGGGAAATCCTAGAGGCGGCGCTGATGAACCTGGCCCTCCGGGCACGGATCGTCCTGTGCGGCGGGATATCCTCCTACAATGCCGAGGATCTCTCGAAGATGCATGGCCTGCGCAATTACATGCAGCTGACCGTGATGCGGGGGCGGATGGAGGGCTTCATCATCCTCGACTATGCGCCGCGCTGGGGCGAAGGCGTGGCCGCGCTCGGCAAGCTGATCGCGGAAGGCAAGCTGAAGACCGTTGAAGACGTGCAGCACGGGTTCGAGAATTGCCCGGCGACACTCCGGCGGCTGTTCGAAGGCAAGAATGTCGGCAAGCAGCTGCTCAAGCTGACCGCGCCGCCGCTGCCGGTCGTCTAGGGCTCTTTCCGGAACGGCATCTGGATCAGACGCCAGAGCGCCCAGATGGGCAGGACGAAGACGGAGCCGGCGAGTGCCGGTTTCCAGAAGCTGTCGAAGGCCCAGCCGATGGCGGTGAAGGCGCGGTTGAAAATCGCTGTGACCGCGCCGCCGAGATCGAAGGTTGTGCCGGTTGGCGCAAAGTCGAAGGCGAGCACGAAGAAGCCGGTGAGCGTGCTGATGCCAAGGAGGCTGAAGGCTTGCCCAATGGTCAGGCTGAATGTGCGTGCAAGGAAGGATTTCCGGGGCGGAGGCGCCGGGCTGACGGAGGGTGGTGGCGTGGCCGCCTGAGCCGGTGCGGCTGTCTCTGCGGGCGGGGTCGGCGGCGTCGTCATTTCGGGGCGGGGTCTTTCGCCTGTGCGCCCCCGCGGCCGGCGGCATAGTCCACCTGCACCTGGTGCGGATAGGGGATGGAAATGCCTTCACGGTCGAAGGCGAGCTTGACGATACGCAACAGGTCTGCACGGATGTCCACGACGTCCGATGTGGCGACCCAGGCGCGCAGGCGCAGCTTCACGCTCCAGTCCCCGAGTTCGTGCACGCCCGTCCAGGTCGTGTCTTTTTGCAGGACCTGTTCGTGCGCGTTGACGGTCTCGCGCAGCACCTTGAGCGCGCGGTCGAGGTCATCTTCGTAGGAGACATCAAAGAAGAGATCGAGGCGGCGCTGGTCCTCGGCAGTGAAATTGATCAGCGGGTCGCCCCAGACCTTGTCATTGGTGATCGAGACGATCTTGTTGTCGATCTGGCGCAGCGACGTGGTGAAGGGCGTGATGTTGGTGATTGTGCCGTCAAGGCCCGCCACGCTGACATAATCCCCGATGCGGAACGGCCGGAAGATCGCGAGCATGACGCCGGCGGCGACGGATTTCAGTGTGTCCTGCAGGGCGAGGCCGATCGCGAGACCCGCGGCGCCGAGCACGGCAGCGAGCGAGGCGGCGGGGAAGCCAAGCTGTGACAGGGCAAAGACGATCGCGACCGCGAAGATGATGTATTTTATCAGCGAGGCCGAGAACGCGATCAGCGTGTCGTCGGCGCCAGAATGGGCGTGCGCCTTGGCGCCGAACCGGCGAAGCGAGCGCGACAGCGTATTGGCGATGACGAAGGCGGCTACGAGAATGACGCTCGCCGCGAATGCGCCGGGGCCGTACTTCTCGACGAGGCCGTGCCAGTCATAGCCGGCAAGGCCGAGCGGCAGCGGCATCATCAGGATGAAGGCGAAGAAGCGCCCAGTCGAGGCGGCAAGATCCCAGGAGGTGCCCTCGAAGGGCTGGTCCTTGGGCGTGAGACGGCGGCCGGCGAACAGGATCAGGAACTTGATCAGCGACGCGACCAGCCAGATCAGGCCGACCGAGGCAATGACGAGGCCCCACTTAACGGTGTCTGGCCAGATCGCGGCGACCCAGAGCGGCCAGCCGGATGTGTCGAGGCCAAGCAGGAAATCGGACGGGGTGAGGAGCGTGGGCCGGGTCATGCCGCCGATTTAAGACGCTTCGCGGGCCGCGTCACCCGCAACAGGACGATTGTTGCAGTGCCGAGGGCGGCCATGATGGCGATCAGGTGCATTTCCGTGCGCAGCCAGTTGTTGAGCACGACGCCGACGAAGCCCCAGCCGAGCGCCGCGAAGAACCAGAGGCTGCGGCTGATGCGCGTGGAGAAGACGTAAGCGGCGAGACCTGCCGTTGCGAACGTGGTCCAGAACATCGGCCAGGGAAAATCGGTGGGGGCGAGGTTGGTGAAGGTGCGGATCGTGAGCGGAACCGAGATGGCGGTGGCAACCGAAATCCAGCCGGACAAGAGGCCCGACGCGGCATCTGCGAGCTGGAAGGTTGGCCCGTGTTCCTGGCCGCGGAGGGATTGCACACGCGCCGCCGCCATCCACGCCGCGATGAGGATCGGCGCCAGCAGCACGAAGTTCAGCGGCTGTGAGACGATCAGCTGGGCGCAGAGCATCCAGACGACATTGGCGATACCCGCGGCGAGCATCGGCCAGGCGATCCTCGGATACCAAGCCGTGGGACGCAGGATACCCGCGAGGCCAAAGCTGGCATAGGCGAGGAAGATCAGGCCCCAGATCGAGAAGAACGCGGGCAGGGGTTGTTCGGGCGCATCCGTGCTGGCGGTGGCATCGCCAATGGGCGTGCCGATGCCGAAGACGGGCGACAGCGCGCCCGAGAGCGGCTGCAGCAGGCCAAGGCACAGGATCAACCAGGGGAGCGCGCGCTTCATGGCGTTCCCTTTACCGCGCGCGGGGCAGCTTGCCTACTTACAGGCGTCCGGCTGTGCTTCACAAAGCGCGATGACCGAGTCCATCCAGCCGGTATAGCCCTGCAGGTTGGTGTAGCGGCCGTTATAGTCTCCGGCGCAGAACTGGCCGGTGGCGCGGTTCTGTTCGACGACCGAGAGAATGCCGACCACGGACTTGCTGCCATCCGGCTCGGAGACATAAAGCGGGCCACCGGAATCGCCGATGCAGGGACCCGCACCGCTCTGGCTGGCGACCGTGATGGCAGCGGGGCCGACGGCGGTGATCTTCAGCGAGGTCGTCAGCAGTTCGTTCGACAGCTGGCCGCCGAAATGGGTGAGGCCCCAGCCCGCCATGTCGCCGGTCGGATAGTTGGCCGGAGCGAGCGGCTGGCTGGTCGTCGCGACGCGCGCGATGGGAACGTTCGTCAGGGATGCGGCCTGCGCGTCGGAGAGGTGGAGCAGGGCGATGTCGTTGGAATAGCCATTGTCTGTCCCGAGATAGCCGCCATGGCAGATGGCAGTCTCGGCGGCGGTGATGCGGGCGGCGGGGCTGCGCAGGTTGGCGGCGTCGCCGATAAGGCGGATTTCGTCATAGGGCTGGTCCACGCAGTGCGCAGCGGTGACGAACCAGTTGGCGCGGATGCGCACGGCGCTGCAATGACCGCTGGCGATCGTGCCGCTCACTTCGGCGCGGCGCGGCTCCAGCTTCACGATGCCCGGGAACGAGGACAGCGCCGCGGCGAGCGCGTTCACGGCCTCGGTGCCGATCACGGGTTCTTCCAGCTGCGTCGCCCCGGCGACCGAGGCGACGGTGGGTGTGGCGGCGGCGCCTTCGGGCAAGGCGCAGCGGGACGCATTGTAAAGCGCGAGGGTGGGCCGCGAGGCGGCGGCCAGGGTCGCGGCGCTGGCGGGGGCGGCCACAGTTTCAGCTCCCGGCGCCGGGGCATCGCGGTCAACGGTCGGCGTTTCGCCCTCAGTCAGGGGCGCGCTCGAGACGGGAAGCTCTTCGTCGGCGGCATCGGTGGCGACTTCTGAAATGGTTACGTCATCCTGGCTGCCGTCCGCCTGTTGGGCGGCCGTGTCTCCGGCGCCGGGAAGGCGGACCTGGTCGCAGGCAGACAGGCACACGGCAAGCGCCGCCAGCGCCAGCAGTTGAGCGGTTTTCATGGCCGAAGCTTCCCTTCTGAAAGTCAGCCGCATTAACCCGGTCGCAGGGGGCGCGGTCAAGCGCAGGGCCGAACTGCCGCGGCAGGGTTGCTCCTGCGTGGCCGGTGCCTATTCTCGGTCAAACTCCGGAGACCTGACACGATGCGCCCAATTCGCGCGGCTGCTGCTGCCCTTCTGTTCGCCATGCCCTGCCTCATGTCCAGCGCCCAGGAAGGCGGGACGACCGAGGCGATGGAGACGGCGCTGGCCGCGGGCTGGAAGGCGACCTTTGTCTGCTCGGGCGTGTTCGTTGCCGGGCAGAGCCTGCCGGAAATCGAGCGCAATGAACTCTCCGGTATCTATCCGGACTATCAGCTGGCCTATGACGCGCTGCCGGCGGCGCAGGTGGACGAGACGCGCAAGGTGGTCTCGGTGACCTATTCGCCGTCCATGCCCCCGCGCATGGCCGCATACCGGCCGGGCTATGGCTGCACGCAGTTGCCGGTGGGTGCGGGTGAAGAGGCCGTCGGATTCCTGCCGAAGTTCACCTCCTGGCCGGCGCCGCCCGCGCAGGACCGGGGCAGCGCGATCGGTTCGAACGTCAAGATCGAACTCCGGATCGAGGATGCCGAGCGGCTCGACCCGCCGGTCTCTGCGGCGTTTGACGAGATCACATATGGCAGCGGTACGCGGACGGCCTCCGTCGTCGTGGTGCGTGACGGGCAGATCGTGGCGGAGCGCTATGACCGGGGCATCGATAACGAGACGCCGGTGCGGACATGGTCAGTCGCTAAATCGCTGACGGCCACGCTGATCGGCGCGGCGCGGGAAAAGGGGATCATCGACATCGACTATCCGGCGGTCCTCGCGAGCTGGAACAATGGCGCCGATCCGCGGCGCGCGATCACGATCCGCAACCTGCTGCACATGGCCAGCGGCCTCGATAGCGGCGATAATGGTTCGCGTACGGATCAGCTTTACTTCGCCGGCGCGCGGGTTGTGGACGTCGCCACGACGGGCGCGCTTGAAGCCAAACCGGGCACGCGGTTCAAGTATGCCAACAATGACACGCTGATTGCCATGCGCGCTCTGCGCGAGGCCATGAAGGACGACAACAAGTTTCACCGGTTCCCGTACGAGCGCCTGCTGCACAAGATCGGCGCGGTGCACACGACGCTCGAGATCGACTGGAACGGCGATTTCATTTCCTCCAGCCAGGTCTGGGCGACGGGTCGCGATCTGGCGCGGTTGGGCCAGCTTTACCTGCAGGATGGTGTCTGGGCGGGCGAGCGCTTGTTGCCGGAAGGCTGGGCCGAGTTCGTCCGTACGCCCGCACCTGCGCAGCCCGGCGACGGCCGTGGATATGGTGCGCAGTTCTGGCTGATGAACGGAGCGGTCGGTGTGCCGGCGGGCACGTTCTACGCCGCGGGCAACCGGGGGCAGTATATCGTGATCATCCCGGCACTGAACACCGTGATCGTTCGCCAGGCCTTTGACGTGATCGGCGGCGCCCAGTTCGAAATCGAGCGGTTCACCGCCGACGTCGTGACGGCCCTCAATGCGGCCGATGCGGGCAAGGCCGTGGACCGTGCCAAGGCCGATACGGACAGCGACCTTTCACTGCGCGAAGCGCGCGGACCGGCGGTCGGCAAACGCAACTAAGCCTGCGTCAGGGTGAGCCGTAGCCCGCCGGCGGGGTGTGCGTCATCGAGAGGCCGAAGCGCGAGACGAGCTCAGCTGGTGCGGGCGATTCCGCCATGCCGGCAGACGCACCCGGACCGGTCAGGTCTGCCAGCGTCACCGGGCGTTCCGGCGCAATCTTGACCGAGAACGTGCCGCCCGTCGTGATGAACTGCGACAGGCCCGTCAGCCAGGGCAGGGCTTCCGGCACTTCCTGAGTGACAGCGCCGCTGGCGAACATCAGCATGCCGGACGCGAACATGCGCACGGTTTCGGGTGTGCCTTGCGCGAAGTTCGCGAGCATCGCGTCGTCTTCGCCGCTGATCTTGGCGATCTCGATGGTGAGGGCGGCGATGGCGTTCAGCACGCCGGTGTCCGTCAGGTTGTATTCGCCGCCGACGATCGAAAACTTGTCTTCGAACAGCTTTTGCAGTGCGGCCTCGTCCGGCGTCTTGCCGTCCTTGCCGAAGGCGGGAATCAGATCCGCATAGCTCGGCAGGGTCATCTCGAAGCGGGTATTGTCCGTGTAGAGATTGTCGGACGTACTTTTGTTCGCGAGGCGGGTGGCGCCCGTCTTGCTGTCCCAGGTCAGCGAGAACTCGCCGTCGCCTGACAGCTGTCCGAGGCCGGTGCGGTCAAGGATGCCCAAAATCTCCTGGATCGAAGGTGCGCTGAGTTCCGTGGCGTCTTCAGGTTCAAATTCACTGGCCCAGGCCATCAGGCTGTTCAAGTCAAACGCGACGTCTTCGTGGCGGATATTGATGCGCTCGGGCAGGAGCCAGGCGAACTGGTCCACGGCGACATTGAGTGAGCCGATCTCGAAAATGGGCTTGCCGCCGAAATCGAGTTTCATGCCTTCGATGGCGTAGGTTCCGAGGCTGAACAGGTCGCGCTCGGTGATCGGGGGCATCTCGCCGCGCTCGCCGTAAGCGAGCAGCTTGCTCATCCGGAAGCCGGTGGCGGCGGAATAGGCGCTCTCGCCGCTCATCTCGACAAACTCGGTCCCGAGGCCGGTCGCGGCCTCGCCGGGTTCGGGCGGCACGGGCATGGGGAAGGCGCCCGAAAAGGTCGCCCCGGTCTGGATCATCGACGCGACATCGCCGCGGTCATAGCCCGCGATCAATTGGCGCTTCGTCAGGGAGGAAAGTGTTCCGGTCGCCTCCCCCTCGACGATCGTCTGATCGAGCCGCACATCAAACGCGGCGCTGCTGTCGAGGGAAAAGCTTCGGGCGAGAGCAGACAGTAGGCGGATTGCGGCGAGGCCTTCCTCCTGGCCTTCGGTTTCCTCGAAGGTCCAGGGGTGGAGGGTGAAACCGCTGAAGATCACCCGGCCCACGCTCATCTTCGACGAGGCGTAAGTGATGTTGGCTGCGGCGCTGGCCTCGGGCAGCACTTCGGTCATCGCGGCGTCCACCGCGTTGGTATAGCCGGTGAGATCGATGTTCACCCCGGAGAGTTCGATCCGGTCGAACAGGCGGAGTGTGTCGCCAAGGCGCTGGCCGTTCAGGCGGTTGCTGAGCGCGGCCACATCGGCGTTCCAGACCAGCAATTCCTTCGCTGTGAACAAGGTGGACGGTTTTTCCCCCAGCGCCTCGACGCGCAGGTTCGACAGTTTCGTCGCGCCGGTTGCGGCGTCGCGGCTCGAACTGTCGAAGGAGATGCGAGCGATGCCGGTGAGGGCGGCGTTCAGTCCCTCGACATCAAAGGCGGCGCCGGTCGCGGCGGGGCGCTTTTCGATCGCGGCGAATTGCGCGTCTACCGATACGTTTGCGGGCGCTGGCGCAGGCGCCGAGGGCAGGACGGGGGCTACCGCAAGGAGCGAGGCGAGGGCAAAGGCCCGGACGTTGGCAACCCACGACATGAAACGCATCCTCCTTCTGACGTGCGTTCCGTCTAGTGCGGCTCCGCCTCAAGGCACAAGATGTGAAATGGTCAACATGAACGGGGCCTGAGTGCCAGGGGCGCTCCTTGCGCAGTTTACGGCGCGCCGGGGCCGCCCGACGCCAGTGGCTTGAGATTGGTGATCCGCCGCGTTTCCGTCTGCTTGAGGGGCTGCATCATGGCGGAGCCCTTGAGGTCAAACTTCAGCGAGGCGATGTGCGTGCGCCCATCGGGGGCCGCAGCGCAGGCGACTTTCATGCTGAAGGCTTCGATCTTCGCGACGGCGACCGGCTTGAACGCCTTTTCCGATATCATTTCGAAGGCGAGGATCGCGCCGCTGGCCTTGTCGATCACGGCATTGGCTGTGAGGTATTTGTAAGCCCCGGCAATCTGGCCTTCTGCCTTGCCGGGCAGCGGCGTGAACCGGTAGGTCGCGCTGACAGGTGTTTCCGAGACGCGCTTGGCGCTGGCCGGAATGTTCTCGGCGAAATCGCTGCACCAGATGTCGCCCTGCGTCTTTTCGGCCAGCATGTCGGCTTTCTTGCGTGCCTCGCCTTTCAGGGCCGAGGCGGCGGGGTTCAGTTTTACGACGCGTTTGCCCTCGGGCTTGCTCTGGTCCACCCAGAGCTGGAAGCGGTTGTCGCCGTCGTCATAGTCCATGTTGAAGGTGTAGAGCGGCCCGTCCTTCGAAAACGACTTGGCCTTTTGCAGCAGGGAATCAGCCGCGGCGGGGAAGGTCAGGGCGAGAAGGATGAGGCTTGCGAAGACGGCGCGGTGCATGGGAGGCTCCGGGAGTTGAGACAGGCAGGCTTTTAGGGCAGGCGCGAAGCGGCGGGATCGCCTAGACTGGGAACATGGCCGATACGCTTTCGCCGTCTTACGTTTTGCCCCCCGCATTCGATGCGTGGTTCGCTGCGCGTGGCTGGGCGCCGCGCCCGCACCAGCTCGCGCTGGCAGAGGCCTCCCTGCAAGGCGAGAGCGCGCTGCTGATTGCACCAACGGGCGGGGGGAAGACGCTCGCCGGATTTCTGGGTAGTCTAATCGAACTGTCTGAACGGGGCGCAACGAATTCCGGCATCCCGGCCCTGCATACGCTCTACATCTCGCCGCTCAAGGCGCTGGCGGCCGATGTGCAGCGCAACGTGCTGACACCTGTGACGGACATGCGCCTGCCGATCCGCATCGAGACGCGGACGGGGGATACGGCCACGCATGTGCGCCAGCGCCAGCGCAAGACGCCGCCGGACATATTGCTGACGACGCCTGAGCAGCTGGCCTTGCTGATCGCGTCGGACCATGCGGCGGCGTTCTTTGCGGATCTGCGCTGCGTGATCATTGACGAGATCCACGCGCTGGCGCCGTCGAAACGCGGAGACCTGCTCTCGCTTGGACTGGCCGCGCTCGCCGAATGGGCGCCGGCCTGCCGGTTTCTTGGGCTTTCGGCGACGGTGCGCGAGCCGGAGGAACTGGCGCGATGGCTGGAGGTGAGGGGGCCGGATCGCCGTGCACGGATCATCACCGCCGCGGGCGGCGTGAAGGCCGATGTGGACATTCTCATCTCGCGCGAACGGATTCCCTGGTCCGGGCATTCCGGGCGCTTTGCGGTCGGCGAGGTCTACGAGGCGATCAAGGCGGCCAAGATGACGCTCGTCTTCGTCAACACGCGCAGCCAGGCGGAACTGATGTTCCAGGAACTGTGGAGCGCCAATGAGGACGGCCTGCCGATTGCGCTGCACCACGGCTCTCTGGCGCGCGAGCAGCGCCAGAAGGTTGAGGCGGCGATGGCGGCTGGCCAGTTGAAGGCGGTCGTCTGTACGTCCACGCTCGATCTGGGCATTGACTGGGGCGAAGTGGACCTTGTGATCCAGATGGGCGCGCCAAAGGGTGCGGCTCGCCTCATCCAGCGCATCGGCCGCGCCAATCACCGCATGGACGAAGCGAGCAAGGCCCTCCTTGTACCGACAAACCGGTTCGAGGTGCTGGAATGCCGCGCGGCAGAAGCGGCGGTGGAGGCGGGCGAGATCGACGGGGAAGGCGTGCGCACGGGCGCACTCGATATCCTCGCGCAGCACATCATGGGCCGCGCCTGCGGAGAAGGCTTCCGGCTGGACGCGCTGTTCGAGGAAGTGCGCCGGGCAGCGCCGTACGAATGGCTCGATTGGGAGACCTACGAGCGCATCGTCGATTTCGTCGCGACCGGCGGCTACGCTCTGAAGACGTATGACCGGTTCCACCGCATCGTGCGCCAACCCGACGGCTTGTGGGTGGCGCGCACGGCGCGGGACAAGCAGGCGCACCGGATGAATGTGGGCGCGATTGTCGAGGCGCCGATGCTGTCCGTGCGGCTCGCGGGATTTGCCGGCAAGGACGCGGCGCCGGGCAGTGCCGAGAAGCGCGCGATCCGGCCGGGGCGGAAGCTGGGCGAGATGGAGGAATACTTCCTCAGCCTGCTGACGCCGGGAGACACGTTCCTGTTCGGCGGAGAGATCCTGCGGCTGATCGGGATTGACGGGATGGACGCCCTCGTGATGCGCGCGCAGTCAGACTCGCCGGCGATCCCGACCTATAATGGCGGCAAGTTTCCGCTGACGACTTTCCTGGCCGACCGTGTACGGAAGATGATCCATGACCCCGCACAATGGACCGGTCTGCCGGATCCTGTGCGGGAGTGGTTCGAGATCCAGGCGCTACGGTCCGCGATCCCGCCCGCAGACCATCTGCTCGTCGAAACCTTTCCCCGGGCGGGCCGGCATTATCTGGTGTCCTATCCCTTCGAGGGGCGCCTCGCGCACCAGACGCTGGGCATGCTGGTCACACGGCGGCTGGAGCGGATGGGGGCAAAGCCGAGCGGCTTCGTTGCGAGTGAGTATGCGATGGCGGTCTGGGGGCTTGAGGACATGCGGGGCCTCGACATGGACGCCGTGTTCCACCCCGACATGCTGGGCGACGACCTTGAGGAATGGCTGGCCGAGAGCGCGCTGATGAAGCGCACCTTTGCGCATTGTGCGATCATCTCTGGCCTCATTCACAGAAACCTTCCGGGGTCGGAGAAAAATTCAAGGCAGGTGACGTTCTCGACCGATCTGATCTACGACGTGCTGCGCGGGCATGAGCCGGACCATATCCTGCTGCAGGCCGCGCGGGCGGATGCCGCGACGGGCCTGCTGGATGTGCGCCGCCTATCCGACATGCTGGCGCGGATCGAAGGCCGGATCGTGCACAAGCGGCTCGACAAGATCAGCCCGTTCGCCGTGCCGGTCATGCTCGAAGTCGGCCGTGAGCCTGTGTTCGGGGCCTCGGCGATGGAAGCGGTACTGCGCGAAGCGGAAGACGACCTCGTCCGCGACGCGATGACCTGACGGTCAATCTATCGCGGTTCGTCGAAGAACTGCACGGCCAATACGTCCACGGACGGATTGGCGGCGCGGATTTCCGGGCTGTCAGAGCGATAGGTCTTTCCGGGATCGCCGGAGACCGGCGCGATCACTTCGGTTGCCGCGTCCGCCGGCAGACCGAGCGCCATCGCAAATTCGCACGTGTCGCCGGGCTTGGCCGCAAAGGCGCCGCCGAGCCAATCGACGACCTCTCCGGAATTGTGGTTTTCAAAGCCCATCATTTCGAAGGGGCCGCCATTGGCGGCTTCGACATCTGCGAGGCTTGCGCCGATGTACAGGCCGCCCGGGCCGATCCACTGGCTGTTTTCGCCGCCGACGCGAACATAAACGGGGCCGCCGCTCGTCTGGTCGAGCCAGAACAGTTCGGCGCGGGTGGCCGGTTCGTCCGGGAAGAGCACGACGGCTGTCTCGGTGCTGTCCACCCAGGCCAAGTCTTCTTCGGTGATGTTTTCGGCGCCGAACCGGGCGGCGAGCGACTCCCGCGTATCGTCCCGCTGCACGAAGCCGTCCGGACCACAGACCATCTGCGGCAGCTTGATGTCGATTTCACCCACCGTTTCTTCGACTGCCACTTCGGGTGCAGTCTCCGGCGCAGCAGGCGGCGCGGCGGCCTCCTGACAGGCGGTCAGCGCGAGCACGCCGATCGAGGCGAGCAGGGCGGGGCGAAGGGCAAGCTTGATCATGGCGCGGCTCCGGGGCGTCTGAAACGTCTGTCGGCACGAATTAGAGCGGAGCGCCGCCGCTCTGTCCACCTGTTGCATATCGGCGCGTTGACCCGGCGCGCGCATCGGGCCAGTCCTGTGCGCGATGACGTCCGCCGCCCCCCAACCCTCGCAGACCCTGCTGCATCTTGCCGGGGAGCTGCTGACCCCCTTGCCGGAGGGCGGGCTCTGGTGGGCAGACCGGCGCCTGCTGGTCGTCTCTGACCTGCACCTAGAGAAGGGCTCCAACTATGCCGCGGCCGGGCAGATGCTGCCGCCGTATGATACCGGCGCAACGCTGGCGCGCGTGGAAGCCCTTTGCGCTGCCCTTCGGCCGGAAACCGTGATCTCGCTCGGTGACAGTTTCCATGATCGCCATTCCGAGACGCGGCTGCCAGCGCCCTATGCCGAGCGCATCCGGGCCCTGACCGCGGCGCAGGACTGGGTCTGGGTCGAAGGCAACCACGATCCTGACCCGCCGGCCCATCTGGGCGGCCGGGCGGCCAAGGTGCTTCAGCTCGGCCCACTCGTGTTCCGACATGAGCCGACGGGTGAAGTGGGCGAAGTCGCGGGCCACCTGCATCCCGTGGCGAAGGTCGCCGGGCGCGGTCGCACGGTGCGCCGGCGTTGTTTCGCGTCGGATGGCGCCCGGCTCGTGATGCCTGCCATGGGCGCCTTTGCGGGAGGGCTCAATATACTCGACGCCGCGTTTGGCGCTGTGTTTCCGGAAGGCTGCATGGCCTTCGCCATAGGCGAAGCGCGGGTTTACGGCGTCGGTGCCGGCAACCTGGTTCCGGATGGCAAGATCGGCGGCGTGCCGGTCCGGCTGCGGCGTGGGTTGCGCTAGGCTTTTTATCCTATTATAGGAATATTTCCACAACACTCCGGGGCCGCGCCATGCAGCACAAGGATATCTGGCGCGGGCTGGACCAGCTGGCGGCGCATCACGGCCTGTCAGCCTCCGGCCTCGCCAAGCGGGCCGGTCTGGATCCGACCAGTTTCAATCCGTCGAAGCGGGAAGGCCCCGACGGGCGCCCCCGCTGGCCGACGACGGAGAGTCTCGCGCGCGTGCTGGAGGCGGTGGGCGCAGGCTTCGATGATTTTGCGGCGCTGGTGGAAGGCCGCCGGGGCGGCTCTGCCCCGCTGATCGGTTTTGCGCAGGCGGGGAAGGACGGCTTTTTTGATGATGCCGGATTTCCGGTCGGGGCAGGCTGGGAGGACGTGCGCTTTCCGGGGCTCGGCACCGAGACGGTGTACGCGCTCCAGATCAGCGGGGACTCGATGGAGCCCGCCTATCGATCCGGAGACCGGATCATCGTGGCCCCCGGCGCGCAGGTGAAGGCCGGCGACCGTGTGGTAGCGAAGACCGCGCAGGGCGAAGTGATGGCCAAGGTGCTGGCGCGCAAGACCGCGCGTATGATCGAGCTCGCCTCCCTCAATCCGGATTATCCGTCCCGCGAGTTCAAGCCGTCAGAGATTGCCTGGATTGCCCGCATTCTTTGGGCAAGCCAGTAATCAATCCCCATGCTTGCCGGGCGAGTTCCGGGCGTGCCACAAAGGGGTATGGATTGGGGAAAGCTCAGATCATTTCACGCGGCCGCCGAAGCGGGCAGCCTGACGCTGGCCGGTGAACGGCTCGGCATTTCCCAGTCCGCCGTGTCGCGCCAGATCGCCGCGCTGGAAGAACAGCTTGGCGTCTCCCTGTTCCAGCGCCATGCGCGCGGGCTGGTGCTGACCGACAGCGGCCACACGCTTTACCGTTCCACGTCGGACATGGCGACGGCGGCACTGTCGGCCAATACCGCGCTGAAAGACCAGCAGGAAACGCCGCAGGGCGAGCTGATCGTGTCCGCGCCTGTCGCGTTCGGGTCGATCTGGCTGGTGCCGCGTCTCGGCGGCTTCGTCCGGCGGCATCCGGATCTCTATCTTGACCTGCGCCTCGACGATCAACGCGAGTATGACCTGCTGAAACTGGAGGCCGAGTGCGCGATCCGCCTCTGGGCAGCTGACAAGGCCGACCTGATCCAGCGCAAGCTGGGAACTGTGGCGACGAACCTCTATGCCGCGCCCGAATACCTGAAGCTCTACGGCGTGCCGCGCACCCCCCAGGACCTCGATAATCACCGCATCATTGCCTATGGCGACGAGACCTCGCCGCTGCAGGAGATGAGCTTCGCGCGCCGGGTGGGCCGGGATGATGCGCCGCCCCGTACGGCCATGCTGACGGTCAACAACGTGTTTGCCATGATGCGGGCCGTGGACGCCGGGCTCGGGATCGCCGACGTGCCGGACTATATGGCGAGCACCCTGCCGCGCCTCGTGCGGGTCCTGCCCGAAATCACCGGTCCCTCGTTTGATCTCTACTTCATTTATCCGAGCGACCTGCGCCGATCCAAGCGGGTCGCGGCGTTCCGTGACTTTCTGACCTCCGAAACGGAGCCCCTTCGCAAGCCGTCCATGCGATAGTGTTGCTGAACAATGTGTCACACATGCATAAATGCATGTGTGACCTGCTGACCCGCATGTTGCAATGCAGCGTAACCCACCTAAATAGGCTCTATGCCAAGGGTCCTGGGCATAACCCGATCATTCCTCCGATTGGGCGTTTCCTCCCCCTAACAGGACCCCACTTACAGCCCGGCGCGTCGCAAGATGCAGCCGGGCTCTCTTTTTTCCGTTACAATTCAAGGCCGAAGGCTCCGGATCACCCGCCAGATCACGTAGCCGAAAAGGACGGCGGTGAACAAGGCCGACAGATAAAACGTGGCGCCTGCAATAGAGGCTGAGGCGCTCGACCAGTCGAGACCCGGGAGTTTCACAAAGGGCGGCGCCCAATCCAGGGACGGCTCAGCCGTGACCACACCTCCCTTGGGGTTCAGCGTTGTGGACCATTGGAACGTCAGCTGGAAAAAGCCGAACAGGCCCAACGCCCCTAGCAGCAGGTTCATGGCGTTCTCATCGCCCTTGTTGATACGCGCTTCCCGGTCGCGGGTCTGGCTCTCCATGTTCGTGATCAGCCGTTCGATATAATCGTTGCGGCGGCCGATACCGCGAAGCTGGGTCATCTTCTCGAACACTTCGCTTTCCGTGTCGTATCGGAAGACGTTCATGTACCGGTCGCGATAGTACGCTGCGTACTCTCCGGTCCGGAAGGTGTAGAAGGCCTGAGCAGCCTGTTTCAGGCGACCGCGGCGACCGAGGTTTTCGACGCGTCCGATCAGGTCGAAAGCCGACGCTTCGTATTCGCGGGTCATGAATTCGTTGTGCATCGAGACGGCGTGAATCATGAAGGCGTAGGGGCAGGTGCCGATGAAATCATTGGCCGCTTCGAGACTGCGGGCTTTCTCGACATAGGTGATCAGGGCGCGCGGGTTGGCGAAACGAACGAATTTCCGCTCGGCCGCCTGGGCCTCGGTGGCGGGATAGATGGGATCGGTTGAATCGAGGATCTCCGAGGGGTCCTGGTTCATGAAGTCGATGATGTTCTGGTTGAACCCGGCGACGAACAGGTATTGCAGGCAATCCTGCCGCCGCCGGTCTTCCATTGCGGGGATCGACTTTCGGGCAGCCTCGATCTGCGCGTCGGTATACGGGTCATAGTCCGGACGGGTGATGACCCAGTCCCAGTATTCCGGACCGAGGCGCACCTCCGGCAGATCGACGTACGTCTTCGGATTCAGGCCTTCGAGCTTTTCCTGAAAGGGCCGATAGCATCCCTCCTGCACCATCAAGGTGCGCGCCGGGGGTTGGCCGGTCTGCGGATCGGGTTCCGGTAGAAGGCGCCGGAAGAACGTCTTGTCCTCGAAGAAGAACATCAGACGCGAGACCGGCATCACGAGACCGGGGACCTCGATGAAGGGCGCTTCGGATATGAGCTGGTCAAATTGTGCGGCGATCGTGCGGACCGGTTTGCCCGGTGGCAGGCTCGCCTTGAGGCTGTTGAAAAGATCGCCTGCATCCGCGTCGAAGACATCGCGCACATACTGCCAGAAGCTTTGCGCCTCGCCGGACGGGCGCTTCACCTTGATCTGGTCGAGCGGCGCCAGACCGGTATGCGCGTCGGTCGGGCGTACGGGCGGACTGCCCGGCGGGCGGGGCGCCGCGGCAAACTCCTTGGGCGCCGCGAGTTTCTGGATCAGCGAAAGGAAATAGAAGTCACCCGGCGAGTGCTCGTAATTGTAGCGGAAGGACAGGTGGTAGCCGATCGCGCCATTTGCGTGGGTATACCAGAAGCGGCGCACACGGATGAGGCGGGTTTTGTCGAGGCCGGGCGGGGTCGCGATGAAGCGGCGTCCCTCGGTTGTCCACTCGATCTCCGGAGGCGCTGTGAACTCGAGAAACTCACCCGCTCGGGGGCATTGCGTGTCGAGCAGGAAATCATCCACGGCGCCGAGACGTTCACGGTCGGCGATATCGTTGAACAGGGGCTCGACGGCGTCGCGCAGCCGCTTGCTGGACCGGTAGCCGGGCTGAAATTCGCGGAGCAGTTCGGGGGCAAGGTGCCGGCCCAGCGCCTCTGTCACCTTCTTTTCGGTGATGTACAGCGACAGCGTAAAATAGAGGGAGCGGTCCTCGCAGTCTTCGAAGTCTTCGTGCGCTTCAGGTTCAGCGGCCATGTTCAACTCCCTCGACGTGGCCGCCGGCGTCAGGCCGGCGCCTTTCGGTCCCGCAGCACGCGGTCCGCCTCTGAAAATACGCGCTCAAACCCCTTGAGGGCGATACGCTCGCCTCGCTGACAGGCCGTGTCCAGCCGGCCCAGCTGGTCCGCCGCGATGGGAACCGCCGCAAGATCGGCGCCCTTGAGCACGGTGACGGCGAAGAAGCGGCGCATATGGGCGGCGAGCTGGCAGGCGCTGAGGCTGTCGCCGTGTGCACCGAGGACACCCAGCAGCAAATCGGAATCAGCTGTCTGCTGCGCCGAAAGCGGCGGCTGCCGGTAAAGCATGTCGACAATCCGCGCGCCGCGGCGTTCCCAGATCCTGAGGCGGTCCACCTGGTCGAGTCCGGCATGCGCACTGTCGATCGCATAGTCTTCCGCAGACATGTTCACGGGATCGTTCATCTCGATGAAGATCAGTGGCTCCGGTGCGGCGCCGGGCCAGGCGAAGGATGCGGACGCCTCCGCCCGGATGCAGGCGATCAACCGCGCAAAATGCCCGCGCCGGCGCTCGGCGCTGTCAACGAAGATATAGCTGAGGGAAATCGTCGGGTCGGTTCCGTCTCCGGCATAGGCGATGAAATTGGCGGCCCCGAGCACGCGGCCTTCGCCCCCCTCGGTCAGCATCACGACGATCTCGCGATACGCGCCGTAGACTTTGGACAGGCGCTCATAGGCGGCGCCCTGGTTGAGATCGAGACAAGCCTTGAACCCGTTCAGGTCTTCCTTTTCGTCTTCGAGAATGAAGGCGGCGTCATAGGCCTCAAAGAAGCGGACAAGGCGCGGATCGTCACTGCGGGTGAAGACATGGAGGACAACGCCCTCGCCGAGGTCTTCGCTGCGGTCGCGTGGGGGGAGGGCAGGTGCGGTCATCGGGCCGATCTGGTGCCACGGCCTGCCAAGGTGTCAACCGCGATTGTCGCGGGGGCGGGCTCGACCGCTCAGGCGGGATCGGCCATGTTCCTCAAAAATCACCGGAGGTTTCTGCCATGTCGTCCCGCCACCTTGTTGATCCGGAACTCACCGCTTTCCTTGAGGCGTTTCCGACCGTGAACATCTCCGCGGACAATATCGGGTTCATCCGGTCTGCGCGGGCGGCGATGCTGGACCAGTTGCCCGCCTTTCCGGATGCGGTGAGCGTCGAGGAACGGCACATCCCCGGACCCAACGGCGCACCGCCGGTGCGCACCAAGATCTATCGGCGTAAGGACGGGGCCGCGCGGCGCCCCGTCATTCTGCACCTGCATGGCGGCGGCTATGTGATGGGCAATCCTGAGTTCATGGGCCCGCAATGCGCGCTTTGGGCCGAAGCATTTGACGCTGTCGTCGTAGCGCCCGCTTACCGCCTCGGACCGGAAACCAGCTTCCCCGGCAATATCGAGGATGCCTACGCCGCGCTCGCCTGGACGATGGCGGAGGCGGACGCGCTCGGCATTGATACCCAGCGCATCGCCGTTGCCGGAGAAAGCGCAGGCGGCGGGCTTGCCGCCGCGCTGGCCCTGCTCGTGCGCGACCGGGGCGAATACAAGTTCTGCCACCAGCAGCTTATCTTTCCGATGATCGACGACCGCACGGCCGTGCGCGCCGATTTGTCGGCGATGTATGGCGAGTTTGTCTGGACCAACGCGTCCAACCATTTCGGCTGGTCGTCCTTGCTGGGCCAGGCCCCCGGAAGTGACGGCGTCTCGCCCTATGCGGCGGCGGCGCGGGCCGAAAACCTGGCCGGCTTGCCACCGGTGTTCATGGCGACCGGCGCGCTGGATCTGTTTGCGGAAGAAAACCTTGATTACGCCAAGCGCCTGATGGCGGCGGGTGTGCCTGTCGAGCTGCATGTCTATCCGGGCGCGCCGCATGCGTTCATGCAAGTCACCACCGCCGCCGTGACGAAGACCTACAGCCGCGATGCCATGAAGGCGCTGGCGAGCGGTCTCGGCGTACCGCTGCGCTGAGACCACTGGCTCGCCTGCCTTGAAATGGCCGCGGGCGTGTGGTGTCTGTTGATCCGGCAAGGCGTGGGGAGCCGAACATGCGCCGCTGGATCATCGGAGTGATACTCTTGGTGCTGGCAGGCGCAGGTGCCGGCACAGCTTATTTCCTGCTTCAGCCCAAGCCGTCGAAATACCATCCGCGATTCGGGACGGATTGCACTGCACTCCTGACCCCGGCCACGGTCAATGCGGTCGACTGCGTGCGCGTCCTGTTCGGCACCAATCTCGAAC